>WGMW01000009.1 GCA_016124845.1 Flavobacteriales bacterium | reverse complement strand
CAGCGTATTTCTTCCAGTAATTGAATACACTTTTTCTGTGTATTGTATTTTCTATGTATCGCTATCAAATTCATGCTACAATCCTTTATTTGTAAGGGTTTCAATTATCTTGCCATCCGTTATAGGGAGACGCGCGAATAAGTTTAAGCTTTCTGCTTTCCGAATTCGATTTGAAGGATAATTGTACCTTCGCAATCGTTGCATTTATTTATATTTTCCATAGCTTTCCGAACTAAGTAAAGAGGATTCTGGATAGACCGATACGAATGACGCGAAGCCTTACTTCCATTGCATTTTTCTTCCTGTTGTCGGTGGTTTTCTGTCAGGATCTCTATGCTCAGTCAAGAGACATCAAGGCTGTTACCGAGGAGGAATTCAATGAGGAAATAAACGAGACCGAGGAAGAGAAGAAAAAGCGCATTGCGAAGATCACCAAGAAGACCGCGATGGAGCAGTACTGGAATGGCAACTTCCGTGCTGCGTTGGATGAATTTCTGATTCTTTTGGCCAAGGAGCCAGCGGATGTAGACCTGAACTTCTACATCGGAGCTTCCTACCTCGAAAGCAATATCGACAAGGAGAAGGCAATTCCTTATTTGGAATTTGTGGTTCAGCAGGAAAAGTTTCCGAAGGAGGCCATCTACCAATTGGGGCGGGCATACATGTTCGCACATCGGTTCGATGAGGCCATTACCACCTTCAACAAGTACAAGGATATTTCGAGGGGAGATAATGACAACATCATCTCTGGTGGCCGGATGATTGAGCAATGCTTCAACGCCAAACAGCTTGTCAAGTATCCGATCGATGCCACATTCGAAAACCTCGGGCCGAACATCAACACGGCCTATCCTGAGTTCAATCCGTTCATTCCAGAAGATGAATCGTTCATCGTTTTCACATCCAAACGCCCAGATTGTCTTGGGTTGCAGTTGGATTACGATGGCTATAAAACGCCTGATATTTTCAGAGCTCGCGAATACAAAGGCGAATTCCGTCAGGCACGCAACATCGGCTCTGCGGTAAATACCGAATGGTACGAAGAGGTGGTTGGGATCTCAGCCGATGGTCAAGAGCTTCTTGTCTACATCGACAACTTCGATGGATATGACGATATCTATGTGTCGCCACGGAAAGGACGTTTCTTTGATGATTACTTGGACCTTGGGCGAAACATCAATTCAGATGACATTGAGACAACGGCAAGTCTGAGTACCGATGGAAATTTGATCTTCTTCTCGCGCGAAACAGGGAAAGGCCGAACGGGCACCGATATTTACATGTCGCGCAGATTGCCCAATCGTGATTGGGGGATTCCACAAAAGCTACCAGACATCATCAACACCCGCTTCAACGAAAGTTTCCCGCACTTGATGGCCGATGGGAAAACCTTCTACTTCTGCTCGGAAGGACACGAGTCCATGGGCGGGTTCGACATTTTCATTTCCGAGTGGGATGAATTGACCAACACATGGTCTCCACCAAAAAATGCAGGATATCCGATCAACACGGTGGATGACGATTACAATATTTCGCTCTCAACTACGGGCCGATACGGATATGTGGCCCAGTTCAGAAGAGATGAAGGTTATGGCGAGCGTGACATTTACCGGATCACATTCAATGACGTAGACCCTGTATACACTATTGTGCGGGGTTCCATCACCAATATTCGCGACTCCATGCTGGTTGATCCGAGTATGGACATTGGCACCTTTGAGATGACCGTGACGGACATGAATACCGACAAGTTCATCGGAACCTATCGTCCAAACATGGCTTCGAGCAACTACGCTCAGGTATTGGAACCAGGTGAATACTGTGTTTATGTAGAAGGAGAACTGTATTTCGATACAAGCGCTGTGGTGGAGGTTTATGGGAAATCATCGCATGTCAACGAGATCATCAAGAACTACACGCTACGACCAGATCCGGACGCGATCCGCAGAAAACGTACCGGAGAGAAGTATGGAGGTCTCATCTATGCCATGTCAGGCAGTTGTGACGGGAAGGCCAAAGTGTGGGATCTTCCATCCGGAACTCAGGTGCTCTCGCTCGACAACAGGGATGATGTGACCTCGGTTGCAGTGGATCCCTATGGAAAACGAGTGCTTTCGGCCACAGATAAAGGAGATATCAACCTGTGGTTGATGCCTGGGGGAATGCCAGAGAAGACCCTGAAAGGCCACAATAAGGCAGTTACTCAGGCGGTATTCTCCAATAATGGAAAGTATGTGCTATCGGCAAGTGCAGATTCAACGATCCGACTATGGAATGTGGAAACAGGTCTTATGGAAAAGATCTATGTCGGGCATCTCGATAAGGTGAATGGAATAACAATTTCACCGGATGGAAACTATTTCGTTTCATGTTCCGATGACGGAAATGTACTCATGTGGGAAATGATGACCGAAGACCTTGTAGGTGTTTTTGAAGGTCATAAAGGACCTGTCAGGACCGCAGCGTTCTCTCCACGAGGGAATTTCATCCTAACGGGAGGAACGGATGGAACCGTGAAAAAATGGGATGCATCCACAGCACAGGAAACCTTGGAATTCAAACTGCATAGTTCACCTATCAATGCAGTGGAGGTCTCGCCAGATGGTTCCACGGCCGTATCGGGCAGCGACAATGGTTTCATTTATGTATGGGATACCGAAACAGGTGAGGTGAAACATGTGCTGCTCGGACATGACAAGCCAATTTCTTCGCTCTATGTTTCCAAGGATTCCAAGTATATCATTTCAGGCAGCAAGGAGAAAGAGCCGATTGTTTGGGATTTCCTTGATGGTTCGGAGGTTGTAAGTTTGAAGGGACACACCGGATGTATTCATGATGTTTGCTTTACCCCATACCTCAAATTCCCTGAGGAGCAGGAGGTCTCTCCGAGACTTTTGTCGCAAGAACCCGACAAGTTGGAGGACGAGATAGCAGCACTCGAAAAAGAGTTGGCAAATATTGAGGCTCAGAAAAAGCTTGGATATGATCCGACCCTACTTGATGTGGACCTGTTCAATGAGAAAGAACTGAAGGTTGGGCAGAAGATCATCCTTGAACGGATCTATTTCGACTTTGATAAATTTGACATTCGTGATGAGTCGGTGGTTGAACTCAATAAACTGTTAGTCTTCTTGGATAAGAACCCAGATGTGATCGTTGAAATTTCCGGTCATACAGATTCCCGCGGTTCGGATGAATACAACATGAAATTGTCTCAGAACCGAGCCAAGAGTGTGGTAAACTGGTTGAAGAAAAGGAAGATTCCTGCCAAGAGAATGGTGGCAAAAGGTTATGGCGAAACAAGAAATATCGCACCTAACGAGAATCCTGATGGAACGGATAATCCGGAAGGTCGCCAAATGAACCGTAGAATTGAGTTGACCATCATAGGCGTGGGCGGAGAACAGATAATTACAACAGAAGGAAAATAAGCGTGAGCCTGTTGCCAAAAATATTGCTCCGAATTGGTGCCTATCTGGTGGTTATGACCACAGTTGTTTGCATTTCAAGTACCGCATTTGCTCAGGATGACTACGAGGTGAACGGAGACAGTTTGATGAACCGTTCCAACATCAAAGGCCCCTTGGATTTCAAAGGGCATGTCATAGAACTGTCCAAAAAGTTGAAAGGTGCAATCGTGGTTCTCTATCAATCCGAAGATGGTACACACGATAATTTGACTGAGGTATTGAGAACAGTGACGCCCGGTAGTGGTGAATTCACATTCAAGGCTGAGGTCAACAAGTTTTATGTCCTTTCTGTGGAGAAGTCAGGGTATACCACTAAAATGGTTGATATTGATACGGATGTACGTTCCGCCAGAGAGCAGTATACCACGGTGCCTACGTTCGAATTTCAGGTGGACATGGTGCCTGACCTGGATGGTTTGCCATTCTCAGGGTCAGTAGCATCAGTATTTTATTACCCGAAGCAGAACAAGTTCGATTATCAGCTTGATTATTCCAAGGAAGACATACGGAATGAAGAAAAGGAATTGCGGGAACGGGAAGAGAAGCAGCGGCTTGCTGAGTTGGCATACGAAAAGAAAAAAGAGCTTGAAGAAGCGGCCAAACTCCTCTTAGAGAAAGAGAATGCAACTGCCCAGCAATTGATAGAAGCGGCCATTACCGTTGGTGATGGTGATGAGGCAAAAACCAAGAAAGGTTTCATGGAGGTCTTCTCTGAGGTTGACACGCTAAGAGAAAAGAAAGTGGATGCCATGTATGCGCAATTGCTCGAAGAGCGCAAACAGTCGAAAGCAACCGGAAACAAGATCAATTTTCAAGCAATTTTCAATTCGGCCAAGACCGTTGAAGAGAAAGTGGTGAAGGAAGCCGAAGAGGAAAGGCAAGCACAGGTGGCTATCCTGAAGGCTGAGAAAGAAGAGGCGGAGCACAAATCGCAAGAGGCAATGGAAATCGCACAAAAGGCCATCGAAGTTCAGGAAAGTGAACGGTTGGCTGCGGCCATCGCTGAGGAGGAGGCGAGAAAGAAGCAGGAGGAGTTGGATAAGAGGAACAGCGTTTACTACGCCATCTTCAATTCGGGGAGTAGAGATGAAGCTGTCCAAAGTCTGATAAAGACCTATCCTAAAGGGGATAAGTATGCCAAGCAAAAGGCAGAGGCCATCTATGATGCCTATGAAAAGGAGCGTATGGGAGGAACTACGCTTTCTGCCATGGATTTCAATAAACTGTTCAATGCGGCAGATCTTGCTGAGCAGAATGCGATTCAGAAAGAAATCGCAGATGACAATTCAAAGCAACAGTCCAAATTGGACGCGTTCATGCAACGAGTGGAAGAGAAGAAGCGGGAGGAACAGGAGCAGACGAAAGAGCGCATAATGAAGGGTTTGGTGGAAGCCTCCTCAGACAGAGCCAGCCAAATTGCGGCTTTCAAAGATGCGTTGCCCAAGAATGAATCTTTCAAGGATGAGAAGGCTGAGGTGATGTATGAGGAATACCTCAAACAGAAGAAGGCTCTGCCTGAGATAGAGAAAGCCCTGAAAGCTGCACCGGCCAATGACAGGGAAGCCCAGATCGCGGCTGTTTACAACGCATTGCCCGAAGATACCTACGACCGTCAAGGAACGGCCGAGCGAATACAGGAAGAATACGTGAAAAGCAAGCAGGCCCAAGGTGGAACGGGCTCGGTAAAGATGGATTTTGGCTCACTTTTTAAAGTCGCAGAGGTAACGGAAGAAAAAGCCAAGGAGGAAGAAAAGATCCGCAATGCCGAAGAAAAGCAACGGGCACTTGAAATGATCGAGGCCAAGCGAGAGGACGTGCGCCAGCAGAAGCGCGAAATGGCCGTTCAGGCAGAGAAGGTTGTTGAGGCAACCCAGAAAGCAAGTTTGGCCGAGGCGAAGACCAAAAAGGAACGGCAGCTTGCAGAGGCAATTGAGTCTGGGGGTGGCGACCGCGACAAATCGGTAGCCGCTATTCAGAAGGTTCTTCAGACAACAGACGATAAAGAACTTGACAGATACCGAGCAGAGGAAGTCTATGATTCATATTTGGAGCAGAGCGAGGAACTCCGCGCATCAGGAAACTCTGGAGGAAAAGTTGATTTCTCAAAGCTGTTCGCAGCTGCTGATCAAGCCGAGTTGAAGCGTTTGCAGCGTCAGTTTGAAGCCAAGCAACTGGAAGAACAGGAGAAATTGGCAAAATATGAGGAGGAGCGTACTCAGCGCGGAATTGAAATAGCCAAGGCAGAACAGAAGCAAGGAGAAAAGCAGGCTGAGCAGGCAGAAATTGCCTACGAAGAAACGCTTCACAAGGTGGAAGTACAACGTCAGGAGCGTTTGGCCGAAGAAAAGAAGCAAGCGGAAGAACTGGCCAAGCAAATGGCCATGGAACAGGCCAAGCGTGAGGCCCTTGAACAAGGGGTTGCCGCTGCCGAATTGGAGCGTATAGAAAAGGAGCGACAGGCCAGACTGGAGAAAGAACGTAAGGAACAGCAAGCACTTGCTGACGCAGAGGCAGCCCGCAGACAAAAAGAGCAGGAAGAGGCAGAGCGTCAGGCCAAAGAACAGCTTGCTCTGCTTGAAAAGCAAAGAAGGGACGCTGAAGCAGCGGAGCAGAAACGCTTAGCAGCAGAAGAAAAGCAGCGTCAGGCGGAAGAGTTGGCTGCGGCCAAGGCAGCCGATGATGCCAAGAAAGCAGAGGAGAAACGCTTAGCGGAGGAGGAAAAACAACGTCAAGCTGAAGAATTGGCAGCAGCCAAAGAAGCAGAAGATGCACGCAAAGCAGAAGAAAAGCGACAGAAGGAACTTGAAGATGAGCAGAAGCGCAAAGCTTTGGAGGAGGCTCGGTTGGCTGAACAGGCGAGAATCGATGAAGAGAAGCGTATAGAGGCAGAGGAGAAGGCACGCAAAGAGGCAGAGATTGCAGCGGCCAAGGCTGCCGAAGAAGCAAGAATTGCGGAGGAAAAGCGTAAAGCGGATGAACTCGCGGCAGCCAAAGCGGCCGAAGAAGCCGAAAGAAAGGCCAACTACGACAAATTGATGTCTAAGGCCGATGCCGACATGGCCAAGCAGGATTTCCGAAATGCGTGGAAGAATTACAAAGATGCTCTTGCCCTTTATCCTGACGATAAGCAAGCAAGTAAGAAGTTTGCCGAAGCAGATGTGGAGGTAAAGCGACTTGACAAGGAAGAGGCGGAGCAATTGGCTTTGGATGAGCGCTACAATGAACTCATCAATAATGCGGAAGAGGACCTGAAGAATAAGAAATACCAAGATGCCAAGACCAAGTTTGAAAAGGCATCCGAGTTGAAACCTGGAGAACAGGCTCCGAAGCAACAGATCAGAAATATCGATCGGACATTGGATGAGATCGCTGCCGCTGAGAAGGAACGCATTAAGTTGGAGCGCAAGTATGTGCTGCTAATGCAGGAAGGCTCCAAAGCACTTGAATCAAGCCAATTGGATGTGGCAAGAAGTAAGTATGAAGAGGCAGCAAGCATCAAACCGGAGGAAGGTGAGCCAGTGGCGAAACTCAAAGAAGTAGAAGCAAGAGAGGAGGAAGTGGCACTTGCCAAGGAGGAAGAAGCAAGACGAAAAGAACAGGCCAAGCGTGACTTCGAGAAAAAGCAAAAGGAAGAAGCTGAACGCAAGGCGGCAGAACAGGCAAGAATTGAAGCCGAAACAGAGGCTCGCTTGGCAGCTTTGACCAAAGTGGATGAGGCAAAGCAACAACAGCAGAAAACGGCTGCCGAGTTGGAGCAGGAACGCCAAGAGAAGTATGCGAAACTGCAACAGGCGGTTGAAGATATGGGTCTGACGGGTGACGAGCGAAGACAGGCTTTCCTATCTGAGCTTGCCAAGATCTATCCTTCGGGTCTTACAAAGGAAACCGTTCAAGGCAAGAACTTTGTGCTGTTGCGCCACGTGATCAATGAGAATAATGTAGTTACCATCTATGAGAAAAAGACATGGGATTGGGGTGGTGTATTCTACTTCAAAAACTCAGACATTGCCATTACAGAGGCACTTTATAAATTGGAGATCGGCAAATACGAGTAGCAATATGCTTCGAGGAATTCCCATACGTTTGAGTTCATTTCGTTGGCTGTTGCTGGCATGCCTTCTCTTCTCGTTGAACCAAGTAAGTGCTCAAGTTGATGATGTGAAAGGGGCAACACCGATGGCAAAGGCAAAGAACCTTTTCGACCTCGGTGATTATCAGAACGCATTTATCGAGTACACGCAGCTGCTTGCCGAAAACCCGGAAGATGTGTTTCTGAACTGGCGGGTTGGCCTGTGCCACCTATACCAGAATATTGACAAAAGTCGTTCAATCCCGTACCTGAGAAAGGTCATTACCAAGGAGAAGTTTGATGACGAGGTTTTTTATGATCTCGGTACCGCGTACATGTACAACGAGCAGATCGATAGTGCGCTGTACTTTTTCAATAAATACAAACTCACCGTTACAAAGCCAGAGCGGATCATTGATGTTACCCGCCAGATCGAATTCTGTGAGAACGCACGGAAACTGATGAAGAACCCGTGCAATGTACGGTTCGAGAATTTGGGTGATGACATCAATTCAGACGGTCCTGACCTGAATCCTTTTACACCTCTCGATCAGTCTTTCCTTGTATTCTCCACCAAAAGAGATAAAGGTGTTGCCGGACAGAACCTGGACTATGACGGCAACAAACCCGCAGACATTTTTTGGACGCAATCCAAGTATGGTGAATTCAGAAAAGCGAAAGGTGTTGGCATGACCATCAATACCGAATTTGTAGAGGAGTTTGTTGGGATGTCAGCCTTTGGCGATCATATCTTCTATATGATCGATAACATGGACGGGTTCGATGACATTTGGATGAGCGAGTTCAGCGGTAGAAGGTGGGAAAAAGGAAAAACATTGGGAGAATCGATTAATACCGATGAACCCGAAATGGCCGCTACTTGCACCCCGGACGGTCAGACGCTGTTCATTGCCCGTTTGCCCATCGCGGAACCCGGATTCGGTGGGCTTGATATTTACATGGCGAAGATGCTTCCGACCGGAGAATGGTCCATTCCTGTCAATCTCGGACCGACCATCAATACGCAGTATGATGAGATGTTTCCCGTTATATCGGCTGATGGCAAAACGTTGTATTTCGCTTCTCAGGGACATAAGAGTATGGGCGGTTATGACATCTACAAGAGCGAATGGAACGAGCAGTTCAGTAGATGGGAACGGCCTGAAGGTCTCTGCTATCCCATCAACAATACGATGGACAATTTTACATTCTGTCCGACTGATGATCCGCGATATGGTTACACCGCGCAGTTGCGAAAAGGAGGCTTTGGCGATCTTGACATCTATCGCGTGATCTTTGAGGATTACGAGGAGCAGTTGACCGCAGTGGTGGTGGAATTGGAGATCATGAAAGGGCCTGAGAAGGAAACCTTGACCTTCCACGAATGGAAGAACACGGAAGACGGAAACGTGAAATGGTTCACAGATGAATATCAGCCCACCGATCATCCTGAATATGAATTTGTGGAGACAAAGAATGTGGAGGTGAAGAACGGAGAGGCCTATGAGATCACCATCATCGGTTCTTGGAATGGTGCCGAAGTGGCAAAGTATACTCCTGAGACTTTCCCAAAAGGAGAAGGAACATTTCAATGGTATGATACGCGCGTGAAGAAAGTGGCTGTTCCCGCAAAGAAATTTGAACCGAAAGTTTCACCGATCATCAATTTGAAAGACCTTGAGATCACAGGAACGGTCACGGATAAATCAGGTGAGATGGTCGGAACTTACCTGCCCAATTACAACACGGGTAAGATGACCTTCGCACTCTATCCAGGGCAGATCTACGAGTTTACGATTGAAGCGCCCGGTTTCCAGCCGATCAAAGAGAAGATCAACGTAATGGGCTTCGGTGATTACCAGAAGATCATCAACCGGAAATGGACCTTGGTGGAAAATGGACTTGAACCACCAGCGAAGTAATGTCAACGCTTCATCTTAAACGACCTCTTGCCTTTTTCGACCTCGAGACCACGGGTGTCAATGTGGCCACCGACCGCATCGTGGAGATTTCCATCATCAAACTGAATCCCGATGGTTCGGAAGAAACCATGACCGAGTTGGTCAATCCTGGGATGCCAATTCCGCTGGAGTCCTCAGCAGTTCATGGAATTACAGACGACAAAGTGGCCGGCAAGCCCAGTTTCAATGAGTTGGCCCCCGCAATTACCGATTTTATCGGGAATGCAGATCTGGCGGGTTACAATTGCTTGAAATTCGATGTGCCGCTTTTGCTTGAAGAGTATCACCGAAATGAGATTGAATTCAGTATGAAGAACCGCAAGGTGGTGGACGTGCAGAACATTTTCCATAAGATGGAGCAACGCACATTGGTGGCCGCTTACAAGTTCTATTGCGATGGCGACCTGACCAATGCGCACAGTGCAGAAGCAGATACACGCGCCACATTGGAAGTGCTGAAAGCCCAAGTGGAGAAGTATGATGAGCTGGACGGAAATGTGGAGATGCTCAGCGATTTCTCCAAACGTGGAAATGCGATTGACTTCGCAGGGCATATCGTAGAGAATGAGAAAGGCGAGGCGGTATTCAATTTTGGGAAGAACAAAGGGAAATCCGTTGTCGAAGTGCTTAAAACCCAGCCAGGTTACTACGGTTGGATGATGGATGCCCAGTTTCCGAGCTACACCAAAAAAGTGCTTACCGAAATACGGGTTGAAGCATTCAACAAAGGTCTGCTATGAAGATCATCTGCATCGGTCGCAACTACGCGGAACACGCCAAGGAACTGAACAATCCAATTCCTACAGAGCCACTTTTTTTTATCAAACCCGATTCGGCCGTTCTTCCGAACAATGATGATTTCTACCTGCCCGATTTCTCCAATGACGTGCATTACGAGGCCGAGATCTATGTGAAGATCCACAAAAAGGGAAAGAACATTCAGGAGAAGTTTGCGCCAAAATACTATCGCGAGATCGGTATCGGAATTGACATTACTGCCCGCGACATTCAGCAGAAATGCAAGGAAAAAGGTCTACCGTGGGAGAAGGCAAAAGGTTTTGATGGTTCGGCACCCATGAGCAAAACGCTTCCACTTTCTGATTTTGGTGATGTGAACGCCATCCACTTTGAGTTGCACATCAACGGCAAGGTGGTTCAGAAAGGATTTACGGGTGATATGCTTTTTCCTGTTGACAGGATCATAGAAGAGGCCAGTAAGTATTTCATGCTCAAGATCGGTGATGTGATTTTCACTGGAACGCCAGCTGGCGTAGGTAAACTCAACGTTGGCGACCACCTCGAAGCCTTCATCGAAGGCCGAAAAATGATGGATTTCCGCATCAAATGACACTCGCTTAGATTGTCATTCCGAGCGAAGCCGAGGAATCTAAACCAACAATAGTTGGCCAGTGCTGTTTATTTGGAACCAAACGCTTCATTATGAACTGGCTCCTACTTCAACATTCCGCACTGATCATTTTTTCATTCATGTTGGTGATGTTCGTCATCGCGCAGCGGTTAAAAGACAACAGCATTGTTGATGTTGGTTGGGGGCTCGGTTTTGTGCTTATCGCCATTTCGTGTTCGTTGCAATCGCATCATTCTTCCGTGCAGTGGATCGCGTTACTCTTGGTCACGGTCTGGGGCATTCGCCTGGCCAGTTACATCTATAACCGCAACAAGGGGAAACCCGAAGATTACCGCTACGCACAATGGCGCAAAGAATGGGGTGAAAATGCGATCCTACGCGCCTTCTTTCAGGTGTTTATGCTGCAAGGGCTCATCATGCTAATCGTGGCTTCACCGCTATATGTCATTTTTTCAGAACCGCTGGAACTGACCTGGAACGTGTATCTCGGAATGGCCGTATGGCTGATCGGCTTTTTCTTTGAAGCCGTTGGCGATCATCAGATGGCACAGTTCAAAGCAAACCTGGAAAACAAAGGAAAAGTGATGCGGTATGGCGTTTGGAAATACACGCGCCACCCGAATTATTTTGGCGATGCCACGCAATGGTGGGGCATTTTCCTGCTGGCGCTGATGTCGCCTTACTGGTACATCGCGGCCATCGGCCCGGCCGTCATGCACTTCTTCCTGGTAAAGGTTTCGGGCGTAGCGCTATTGGAGAAAAAGTACAAAGGCAACCCCAAGTATGCCGATTACATTGCCACCACAAGCGCATTTATTCCGTGGTTCCCGAAGAAGGGGAAAAGGATGAATGAAAAATGAAAAACGTTCGGAACTGAATTGGGAGAGAACGTTTTCCCGTTTTTCCTTTTTCCTCATTTACCTTAGCACCATGGCAGGTAATTCGTTCGGTCAACTTTTCAGAATAACCACCTTCGGTGAAAGCCATGGTGCCGCCATTGGTGTCGTGATCGATGGTTTTCCTGCGGGGATTAACATTAGCGAAGACCTTATTCATCAAGACCTTCAACGCAGACGACCAGGCCAATCTAAACTGACTACGCAACGCAAGGAAACGGAAGAATTCCAAATTCTTTCGGGTGTATTTGAACGGAAATCGCTCGGAACTCCGATCGCGGTTACAATTCCCAACGCAGATGCGCGTTCTAAGGACTATGATCACCTCAAGGAAACGTTCCGCCCCAGCCATGCCGATTTCACGTATCAGGCAAAATATGGCCATCGCGATTATCGAGGTGGTGGGCGCGCATCGGCTCGCGAAACTGCTGCGCGTGTCGTGGCTGGCGCCTTTGCTAAAATGCTGCTTCAGCAAGCTGGAATTGAGATTGTTGCCTACGTTTCTTCGGTTGCCGATGTCGTGGCAACGGTCAATGATCAGACGGTTTCTCTGAATGATGTCGAGAAAAGTCTCGTCCGTTGTCCTGATGAAAAGACATCTGCCGAAATGCAAAAATTGATTGAATCCGTTCGGAAAGAAGGGGATACGGTTGGAGGAATTATCAGCTGCGTAATTAGGAATGTTCCTGTAGGATTGGGAGAACCAGTCTTCGATAAGCTCCATGCCGACCTCGGAAAAGCGATACTCAGCGTCAATGCCGTGAAAGGTTTTGAAATCGGTTCAGGGTTCGCATCTACCAAAATGCGTGGTTCAGAACACAACGATGTTTTCGCTTCACGAGAAGGAAAAACCATCACCGAAACCAATCATAGTGGCGGTATTCAAGGTGGAATTTCCAACGGGATGAACATCACCTTCAACGTGGCGTTCAAACCTGTGGCCACCATCATGCAAGCACAACCGAGTATCGACACTGAAGGAAATGAAGTGACCTTGGAAGGAAAAGGACGCCACGACCCGTGTGTGGTTCCGCGCGCAGTGCCGATTGTGGAGGCAATGGCTGCTATCGTTTTGGCTGACCACTATCTTAGAAACAGAACGCAACAGAACGGTTGATGGAATTCAGACGAAAAGACCGACCGTTTGTGATTGCTGGGCCCTGCAGTGCGGAAACGCGCGAACAGGTGCTGGAAACAGCCGAGGGTCTAAAAGACTTGAATGTCGATCTGCTGCGCGCTGGCGTGTGGAAACCACGTACACGTCCAGGGAAATTTGAAGGAATTGGCGAAGAAGCGATTGCTTGGCTGAAGGAGGCGGGTAATCTCATCGGCAAGCCCGTTACGGTTGAAGTGGCCAATCCGAATCATGTGGAACTGGCACTGAAGGGAGGTGTAAATGTGCTCTGGATCGGGGCACGGACAACGGTCAATCCGTTCATGGTGCAAGAAATTGCGGAAGCGTTGAAAGGAACGGATGTTCCTGTGCTGGTGAAAAATCCCGTAAACCCCGATGTGGAACTTTGGATCGGTGCCATTGAGCGCTTTCAAAGCGTTGGTCTGACCAAGTTGGGAGCCATTCATCGCGGCTTCTCCACCTTCCAAAAATCACCTTTCAGGAACAGTCCGAATTGGAATATTCCGATTGAGTTGAAGCGCAGAATGCCCGATGTGCCGATTATTTGCGACCCAAGTCATATTTGCGGTAACCGTGAACTGTTGAGCGAAGTGGCGCAAAAGGCCATCGACCTGAACATGGACGGACTCATGTTGGAAACGCACCGCGACCCATCAAAAGCGTGGAGCGATGCCGAACAGCAGGTCACACCACAAGCGTTGGAAAGAATCTTGTTGGAACTCGTTTGGCGAAATCCGAACTCGCTTGACCTCGAAGTAAAGGCGAAACTCGAAGAACTTCGCGCAGCCATTGATGGCCTTGACCGTGATATTTTGGATCTGTTGATCGACCGTTTGGAGATTTCTCGGCAGATCGGAGCGTACAAGAAGAATCACAACATTACCATTTTGCAACATCAGCGTTGGAACGAGATTCTGCACGATCGTGAAGCATACATTCAAGGAAAGCAGCTTTCGTCACGGTTTCTGTACAAGTTCCTCGAAGCAATTCACGAGGAAAGCATCCAGCAGCAGACCAATGTGATGAACACAAAAAAAGCTGAGGACGCATGACACAGGTGTTGTTCAAAGAGCAAGCTTGGCGGTTTTTGAGTGACCTGCTGGTAAAAGAAAAGGCCATCATTCTCTGTGATTCGAACACAAAAAGATGCTTGGAATACTTGCATGTGGCTTGTCCGCAAACGCAAGATCTGCCTGTGATTGAAATGCCGGAAGGCGAACGTCATAAGAACCTGAAGACCTGCGAAATGGTCTGGTATCAACTCACCGAGCATGGCGCAGATCGAAATACGGTGCTGTTGAATGTGGGTGGTGGCGTGGTAACCGATCTGGGTGGTTTTATCGCTTCAACTTACATGCGTGGAATCCGCTTTGTGCAGATTCCGACCTCACTTTTAGGAATGGTGGACGCGGCCATTGGCGGTAAGACAGGAATTGATTTCGGAGGTTTGAAGAACATGATCGGCACGTTTGCGAGAGCAGAAGCGGCTCTGGTCGATTCTAATTTTTTAAAGACGCTTCCATCGCGACATTACCGAAACGGTTTGGCGGAGGTGTTGAAGCATGCGTTCATTTCGGATGCATCGATTCTGGATCTTATGTACGCGAACGAGGACGAACTCATTTCACGGTCAGTGAAAGTGAAAATGGATGTGGTGGCGCGCGATGAGTTTGAATCGGGCGAACGCAAGAAATTGAACTTCGGGCACACCATTGGGCATGCCATTGAAAGTCATCTGTTGGAAACGGAAAATCCCGTTCTGCATGGGGAAGCGATCGCTGCTGGAATGATCATGGAATCGTTCATCTCCACCAAGTTGACAGGCCTTTCTGAACCTGAATTGCAAGAAATATTGCAGCTCACAGATTCCCTTTTCTCGCGAGTTTCTCTGTCCAAAACGGATTGGTCGGAAGTAAAAAAACTGCTGATCCATGACAAGAAAAACAAGAACGGTCAAGTTCGTTTTGTGCTTCTGAAGAGTATTGGCGAAGCCATTACCGACCAGCCTGTTATGGAAGAATTGCTCGACCAAGCATTTGAATTCTACGTTTCCAAGAAATGAAATTGGTCGCGAAAGACGGGCCGTTTGTGGGCGAGGTTGAACTACCTGTTTCAAAAAGCATTGCCAATCGGTATTTGATTATTTCGGCTTTAGCCCCACCCCCAACCCCTCCCCGAAAGGGAGGGGAGCAAGCCCCTCTGCCTTCGGCATCTCCCCAAAGGGGAGAGTCGGTTCTTCGGACAAAGGTTGGCGGAATGCACCAACTCTCCCCCTTGAAAGGGGGAGTACCGCGAAGCGGGGAGGGGGTCTTTTACTCCCCTCCTTTGGAGGGGTTGGGGGAGGTCATTTTACCCGAAGACGTCCGAATTCTCCTCGAAGCACTGAATTCCAATTCATCGGAGATCAACATCGGAATGGCCGGAACGGCCATGCGATTTCTTACGGCTTTTTGCGCGGTTCAAGAAGGAAGAACGGTTGTGCTGACGGGTGCCGAACGGATGAAGCAACGACCAATTGCTGAACTGGTTGATGCCTTGAGAAAACTCGGGACCGAGATCGATTATCTGGAAAATGAAGGATTTCCACCTCTCAGAACTACTGGCAAAAAGCTGAAAGGCGGTGAAGTGGAGATTCCTGCTTCCGTCAGTAGCCAGTTCATTTCTGCTTTGATGATGGTTGGGCCGACAATGGAAAACGGTCTTCAGATTCACCTGGCAGGAAGAGTGCTCTCCAAACCTTACATCGAACTGACGGCCGATTGTATGCGAAACTGTGGTGTGGATGTGAGATTTGAAGGTAATTCGATCTCCATTCCGCCTTCGGAGTACAGAATTCCTAAACTCAAAATTGAATCAGACTGGACCTCGGCTTCCTATTTCTATGCTTTGGCAGCAGCAAGACCGAATTCTAAATTGTTGCTGAAAGGCTTGAAGATCAATTCACCGCAAGGCGATTCAATTCTTGCCGATTTGTTTGCTGAAATGGGCGTTTCATCAGTTCAGAAGCAGAATGGAGTTGAGATATGGTCCTTAGAAAAGGTTGACTTTCCGACAGACATTGATTTCACCGACCATCCCGATCTGGCACAAACATTCGCTTTTCTTGCAGCAACACTCGGAAAACCGCTCATACTTACTGGTTTGGACAACTTGCGTTTGAAAGAAACGGATCGTGTCAAAGCCATGAAGTGGGAACTGAAAAAACTGGGAATATCCGTTTCGGTCCGTGGCGACTCCATGACCATTTCAGGTTCAATCGCATCTTCAAAGGCAAAGGTCAAAACCTATAACGACCACCGTATGGCGATGAGTGCTGCGGTGCTTTCCACCATCATTCCAACGGAGATTGAAGAGCCTGAAGTGGTTCGGAAGAGCTTTCCAGGGTTTTGGGATAATTTCAACCGATGGGTTGATTGATTACATCTTCTCGTTTCAAAAAGGCCCGTTCGAACTCAATCGTCAATTGAATAAACCCGAATTAGTTTAACCGAAAACTACCAAATGATGTATGTGAATCTGCGGCAAACATATATAGGTATGCTGTTGGTTGCATTTAGCTCCTGTTCACCCAAACAGTTGAATACCAACGATGGAACAGCCAAGACAACGAACCCTTTGGATTTGATTTTGGGAGATAAACTTTTGGAGTTGGGTTCAGGAGAAATTCGAGAGAACAATTTTCAAGATGTCTTGACCCTATCGAAACAGAATTTATCGGATTCCTCATCATTATATGATGTGTATACCGAAGATTCGGTCTTCTATTTTGTGAATCAGCGTAAAATGTATTCTGCGGCCCGGCTTTTCAGCATGGTATTGAAGGTGGAAGGACAAAACGTTGCAAAATTTCGTGCAGTGGATGACTTCAAAGTAGCTGATATGTCGAGCGATACAAAAGGAGTGACAGTACTTTTTGGAAACTTCGGATTCTATGGAGAACATTGGAAAACCGACAATGAAGTTCAGTTGGTTCGATTTGATAATAACTTGAATGAGGTTTGGCGTTATACTCCAATTTCAAGCAGATTTCCAATGGAAGGATTAAAGATTTTCAGTCAAGATGGGTATACATCTGTTTGGATAAACCTGATTACAGGTTGCCACATCTGTGTGAACACATACGAGGTGAAGGTTGATAGTCTTGGAAAGTGCATTTCAGCGATTGAAGTTGATAGGAACAATTCGGATGTTACTATCAGGAAGAGTCTGGTTGACGAAGTATTTCAATTACATGATTTAGAATAATAGATGTTTAAGACTGAAACTACAATTCAAGTTGTTCAGTATCTATTTTCAAGAAAGAAGCCTTCTGCAATTAACTACTTCGGAGCCCTGAAAAGCATCACAATTCCAAGAATCAGAAACAGAATATTCGGAATCCAAACGGCCACGGTCACATTCATGTTACCTTCGATAGCGAACGTTTGCGACACCTGCATGAAAAGGATGTAAGCAAAGCTGAGTCCGATGCCTAAACCGATGTGCATACCGATGCCGCCACGTACTTTTCGGCTGGCCAAACTCACACCGATTATGGTAAGAATGAACGCTGCAAACGGCATGGCCGTGCGCTTTTCCTTCTCAACACGGAAGTAATCCACGTAGTCTGAGCCGCGCATTTCTTCACTATGAATGAAGTCGTTGAGCTGCCAGTAATCCATGGCCTCCACTACTTTCAGCCGCTGGCTGAAATCGGATGGCTTGAAGGGAAATACCGTGTCAAGCTGCTCGTGTTCACGCACGGTTTCCTTTACGCCATCAAATGTGCGTTCGTAGTATTTCTTTACACTCCATTTATTGATGGTGGTATCGTAAATGATGTGGTCGGAAATGAGTTTGTAGGTAAGCTTTCCATCCTTGAATTTCTCCAACGCGAACTTGTAGCCTGTCATCCGTTCCGCGCTGTATGAATCAAAATAGATGAAGGTGCCAGGCTCCACCTGATAGTGCTGGTTCCGCCCGTAAAATTTCCATGGTTGATTGATGTAGGTATTCTCGAATTTTATCCGCCCTTCGTTCGCTTTCGGGATGATGAAATGATTGAGAACCAAACTCATAGCGGCAAGAATTGTGGATCCGAGCATGTATGGGACCATCATCCGATAAAAGCTGACACCGCTGCTGAGAATGGCCACAATTTCTGAACGGTACGCCATGCGCGATGTGAACAGAATAACCGCTACAAAAATGAAAAGCGGGCTGAACAGGTTGGCGAAATAGGGGATGAAGTAGAGGTAATATTCAGAAAAGATGGTCCAAACGGACAACTGGTGCGCGATGAAGTTGTCGATCTTTTCAGAGATGTCGAAGACGATCGTGATGGAAATGATCAGCACGATGATGAAGAAGAACGTTCCGAGAAACTGCTTCAGAATATATCTATCGATCCGTGTAAGCACCTGCTACAGTCGGGTAAGAAGTTTGGGTACGGTCTGGTCTTTCCAAGCGCGGAAATCACCCGCTTCGATATGAAGTCGCGCCTGTCGCATCAACTCCAAATAGAACGCCAAATTGTGTATGCTGGTTATCTGCGGACCAAGTAATTCCTTCGAGGCAAACAGATGGCGTACATACGCCCTGCTGTAAATCGAGTCGACCGAACTCGTGCCATTTTCATCCAATGGGGAAAAATCGCGTTCCCACTTTTTGTTCTTGATGTTGATAATGCCATCCCAGGTGAAGATGAGCCCATGGCGTGCGTTTCGTGTCGGCATTACACAATCGAACATATCAATGCCCAAGGCGATGTTCTCCAAAAGGTTGGCGGGAGTTCCCACACCCATTAGATAGCGCGGTTTGTCTTCTGGAAGAATGCCACACACGATGTTTGTCATGGCGTACATTTCCTCGTCAGGTTCGCCCACGCTGAGGCCACCAATGGCGTTTCCTTCCCGCTCGAATGAAGCGATGGTTTCAGCACTTTGGATGCGCAGATCCTTGTAAGTGGAACCTTGAACGATGGGGAAAAGCGACTGATGATGACCGTAAAGCGGTGTGGTGTTGTCCACGTGGTCGCAACAGCGTTTCAGCCAACGGTGCGTCATTTCCATCGAATCTTTGGCGTATCTGTATTCGCACGGATAAGGCGTGCATTCGTCAAACGCCATAATGATGTCCGCACCAATGCTGCGCTGGATGTCCATCGAAGCCTCTGGACTGAAAAAGTGTTTGGAACCGTCAATATGCGAAGCGAACGTGACGCCTTCCTCATTGATCTTCCGCTGGTTGGAAAGCGAATAGACCTGATAACCACCACTATCGGTCAGAATGGGGTGTTCCCAGTTCATGAATTTGTGCAGGCCACCAGCCTCTTCCAGTATATCTGTTCCTGGCCGCAGATACAGATGATAGGTGTTGCCAAGAATGATCTGCGCTTTCACCTCATCGATCAGTTCCTGTTGGTGAACGCCCTTTACGGTGCCGAGCGTTCCCACAGGCATGAAAATGGGCGTTTCGATCACTCCGTGGTCGGTGGTGATCTGCCCTCTCCGTGCTTTGGAATTCGGGTCGGTGTGCGTCAGTTTAAATCGCAATGCCATGTTGAAAAGATGGCTCAAATGTACTTAAATGCCCTTCAGCCGTTGGTTAGCTTTGCCGCACGCATCCATGGAAATCATCGACCTTCATTCGCTTCCGATCTGGCAATTGACGTTGGCCATTGTTTTCATCGGTTCGCTGCTGGTCCAGTTGTTCTATTATGCGTTCTTCTTCGCACGTTTGGCGTTTCATCGCCCCACTCAAAGTGTGGGTTCGAATGAACCTGTTTCGGTCATCATCTGCGCTTGGAATGAAGAGGACAATCTCAAGAAAAACCTTCAGTCTGTATTGGAACAGGATTATCCTGAATTCGAAGTGATCGTAGTGAACGATCATTCGTTGGATGAAACAGATCTGATGCTGCAATCGTGGCAACAGAAATATCCCCACTTGCGCGTGATCAACCTTACACGTGAGAATGTGCGCATCCGAGGAAAGAAATTCGCCATTTCCATGGGGATAAAAGGCGCTAAGTATGAGCATCTGTTATTCACCGATGCCGATTGCAGGCCGACATCCAAACATTGGTTGCGCTACATGACCGAAGGATTGAAAGGCGAGAAGAAGTTGGTGCTCGGTTTTGGGGGGTTCGAAAAGCGTTCGGGCCTTTTGAACATGTTCTACCGTTACGAGTCCGTTCACATCGCCATGCAATACATGTCGTACGCGTTGGCAGGTTTGCCGTACATGGGAGTTGGACGCAATCTGGCCTATCAAAAGGAGCTGTTTTTTCAAACCAAGGGCTTCATCAAACACCGTCATATTTCATCGGGAGACGATGATCTTCTGGTGAATGAGGTGGCATCGGGAAGGAACACAACCGTAGAAACCAGAAAGGAAGCGCAAACGCTTTCAGCGGCACCAGAATCGTGGGCTGCATGGTGGCTGCAGAAAAGGCGCCATCTTTCAACTGGGAGTTTCTACAAACTCTTATCAAAAATATTTCTTGGAATTTTCACGCTCAGCCATGTTTTGTTTTACCTGTCCTTTTTTGGACTTCTGTCGATGGAAACATTGTATTGGTTGGCGCTTTGTGGTATTTTCCTCAAATGGACCGTTCATTTGTCGATCATCGCAGCGGTGACGCGCATCTTGGACGCGCGTGATCTTTTGTTATTTTCGCTATTGGGTGATCTGTTCACTCCGTTTTTCAATACGGCAGTAGCCCTCTCAAACCGAATAAAACCACCCATTAGATGGAGGTAGAAGTCAATCCCGATCTTTCCGAAAAAGCCATGTTGGATTACCGTCTTGTGCGGGCAGCCATCGATAATGGCGATCAGAAGGCGTATGCGCAACTGATGGACCGTTATCGCGACAGCATTTATTTCATGCTGCTCAAAATGGTCAATAACCGTGATGATGCGGACGATCTGACCATCGAAGCTTTCGGAAAGGCGTTCAATAAGCTCCATCAGTACACTCCTAACTACGCTTTCAGCACGTGGCTGTTCAAGATCGCGTCCAACAATTGCATCGATTTCATCCGAAAGAAGAAGAAGAATCTGCTTTCGTTGGATAAGCCGATAGAAGGAAATGACGGTGGCGAAATGACCATGGATGTTCCTTCGGGAACGTTGGACCCAGAGGAGACCTACATCAAGCAACAGAAGAAAATTCTGATGCATGGCGTGGTGGAAAAATTGAAGCCGCGTTACCGCACGCTGGTTGAGTTGCGTTACTTCAAAGAGTATTCTTACGAAGAGATCGCGCAGGAACTCGACCTTCCGTTGGGAACGGTGAAAGCACAGTTGTTCCGCGCCCGTGAATTCCTCTACAACATCCTTAAGAACAGCAAAGAGAAGATTTGAATCCAGTAGATTCAGCTCCCGTTTCGTGGGAGATCATCCTCAAGTATTTTACTGAACTGAGCGATGTGCAGAAGCAGCAGTTTGCCGCGCTGTATGATGCTTATGAAGAATGGAACGCGCAGATAAACGTGGTTTCGCGTAAGGATTTCCATTTGTTCTACGAGCGACACGTGCTGCATTCGTTGGCGATTGCTGCGGTTGCCAATTTTGAAGACGGAAGTCGTGTTCTGGACGTAGGAACTGGTGGCGGTTTCCCAGGTATTCCGTTGGCCATCATGTTTCCAAACTGTCAGTTTCATTTGGTTGATAGCATTGGCAAGAAGATAAAAGTGGTTGATGCAGTAGCTGCTCAGATCGGATTAACAAACGTGAAAGCCGAACAGGCTCGGATGGAGCAGGTGAAGGAAAAGTATGATGTGATCGTTACGCGTGCGGTGGCGCCATTGCTCAAACTCAAGAACTGGCTCAATGGTAAACTCGACTCTAAAAGCAAGAAAGCGGTTACAGGTTTGATCTGCCTGAAAGGCGGTGACCTGACCGAAGAGATCATTGAAGCACGGGTTAAAGCCAATCTCTACAAGATCAGCGACCTGTTTGAAGAGGAGTTTTTCGATACGAAAATGGTGGTTTGGGTGCCGAGGTTTTAGGCTTGCATCTGCAATTCCAACAGCCCTTTGTACAGGCCGTTTTCCTTCGCAAGTAATTCTTCGTGTTTCCCGTTTTCGGAGATGAGACCTTTGTCCAGCACCAGAATTCTATCTGCTTTGCGAATGGTTGAAAGTCGATGTGCAATGACCAAAGAAGTTCTTCCCACCATCAGTTTGTCCAACGCTTCTTGAACCAAACGTTCCGATTCAGAATCGAGCGAGCTGGTGGCTTCGTCCAAGATCAAGATGCGCGGATCTTTTAAAACTGCACGCGCAATGGCAATTCGCTGGCGTTGACCGCCAGAAAGCTGAATGCCGCGTTCACCCACAACGGTGTCATACTTTTCTGGGAAACTATCTATGAAAATGTGCGCGTTCGCCTTTTTGGCTGCGGCTTCAATTTCTTCAAGCGATGCTCCTGGTTTCCCGTACTCGATGTTCTCGCGGATCGTTCCTCCGAACAGGATCACATCCTGCGGAACGATGGCCATCTGATTTCGAAGGAAGGTCAGATCCATTTCTTTCGAGTCGATGCCATCGATCGTAATCGTTCCAGAATTGGGGTCGTAGAACCGAAGCACCAATGAAGCAATGGTCGATTTCCCAGAACCTGACGGCCCGACAAGTGCCACCGTTTCGCCTTGTTTCGCTTCAAAACTCACACCATTCAATACCGAAATATCTGGGCGGCTCGGATAACGGAACTGGACATGATCGAATTTCAACGCCCCCGAAATGGCCTCTATTCCAGCGGAGGCTTTGCCTGCATTATAAGGCTCAGGCTCTTCGTCCATGATCTCGAGAATGCGTTCAGCGGCACCGATCGCTTTCTGAATCTGTGCATACATCTCCGCAATGCCGCCAATGGAAGCACCCACAAAAACCGAATAGAGTACAAACTGAATCAGCTTTCCGAGTGTGAAGAGTTGGTCTTCTGGAATGGTCGGGTCAGCGGCCAGTCGCGCAATGTCCTGATTGACGAGCGTTGCTCCGTACCAGATCACACCAACGATGGACCCGAAAAGACAGAAGATGATGAACGATGCGAAAAACCCACGTGCTTTGGCACCTTGAAGCGCTTTCTCGATGATGGCATCGGTGCTTTTCGCATAGCGCACACTTTCGTACACCTCATTGGCAAACGATTTCACATTTGTGATGCCAGCCAGTGTTTCTTCTACAATGGTGTTCGATTCAGCAATTCTGTCCTGTGTTTCCTTCGAAATTCTTCGGATCATTCTTCCGAAAACGACCGCGAAAACTGCCACCAACGGCACAATGCAGAGCATTACAAGTGTTAGTTCGATGGAGGTGTAAGCGAGGAATGCGATACCGCCCACGATCAACATGGACTGCCGCAGAAATTCCGCAACAACTGTTGTGAACGTATCCGAAAGCATGTTGATGTCCGTGGCGATGCGGCTGTTCATTTCGCCCACACGGTTCTGCGAGAAGAACGACATCGGCAAGCGGATCAACTTGTTGTAGGTGTCCTTCCGCAGGTCGGCCAGCACGTGCTCCGTCACGTTCACAAACAGGTAAATGCGGAAAAACGAGAAAATGGCCTGTAGAATGAATACAGCGAACAGAATCAGCGCAATGCGATTGATGTCCTGAAGCATGGCGGTCTCGGCCGAATCCACCATATCTCCTAGCAATTTTGGGAAGATGAGAGCGGTAAGGCTGGTCAGAAACAGGAAGAAAAGTCCCAGATAATATTTCCATCGATGCGGCTTGAAGTAGCCGAAAAGCCGCGAGACTTTTCTGATGCTTTCGCCCGAAACTTTCACTTTCGGCAGGTCTTCCGTGTCCAATCTGTCTCTTCTTGCCATATTTTGCGGTGCAAAGGTATTTAAATGGTCATTCGTTATTCAGCCAATTCCTCGATAACAAATAACCATTAACCAATAACTCGGAATATTTGTTTGCAGAAATAGAATCGAAGATTATCTTTGCACGCCCAAATAAGTAGGAGTTATGAAAAGAACGTTTCAACCATCACGAAGAAAGAGAACCAACAAGCACGGTTTCCGTAGCCGTATGGCAAGTGCCAATGGTAGAAATGTATTGGCGGCACGCAGAGCAAAAGGTCGTAAAAAGTTGACCGTTTCTGACGAGCGCGCAGACAAGAAATAAGATTTTAAGGTTAAACATTGGAAGCCCGTTCAGTTTTTGGACGGGCTTTTTCTTTTCAGAAAAGTCGTCAACATTTGAAAGCTGACGACTTTGACCTTAAATCAAGTGCAATCTCTTTCGTAGTCAAATTGTGTCCTGTGTCAAGAAGAATGAGTTCTGCGGTTTTGCAGTTCTCGCCCGAAAGTTTCTTTGCCAATTTGGGATGGATAACGCGGTCTTTTTTTCCGAACACCAATGTTGGTTTGATCTTGTACCGCCAGATCCGCTTCCGTACTTGATCCAGCGAAGGGCGGATGTGCTTAAACGTGATCCAGGTACGCAGAACCTTCTCACGCTTCTCGCGCGTTCCCATCTGCGCAGCTACAAATTGATCGATCTTCTTGTTCATCAATCCAAGTGAAGCAAGAAGTCGACTCGACAATAGAAATGGCTGAGGGAATGCGATGACCAATTGAAAGAGCAATCGCCCAAAAAGTGTGTGCGTCACAAACCAGTAAAGTGGGTTGGTTTTCAGTCCGTCTGGAGCTATCAATAATATTCGGTCAATTTTACCTGGTGTCATTTCCACCATTTTCAGCACAATTTTCCCTCCTAAACTGAACCCAGTCAACGAGCAATGGGTGGCACCAACTTCGCGCATGGCTGTTCCAAGCAGTTCGCCTACATCGCCAATGCTCAGCGGTTTATTTTTCCTGATGGTTGTATTCCCGTGAAGTGGAAGATCAAAGCTCAGAATGTGCGCTTCGGGTTGCAGGTTTTGCATAAAGTGAAGCATCACTTCCGCTTCTTGCCCATAACCGTGAAACGCCAGCCAAAGCTCATCTCCAGAACCGCTGTCGAGATAGCTCCAAGTTACGTCTCCCACTTTCAGGGCCTTTCGCATGTAGCAATGGTAGATAAAATGTTTAAAACTGAATCGTTTTTGAAGGCAACAGTCCGAAGCATAGAACCTACCTTCGCAGGAATTTGCGCAGTCGATAAATCCAACAGAAAATGCCAAAAGACAATTCCATAAAACACGTTCTGATCATTGGTTCCGGTCCCATCGTAATTGGCCAAGCATGCGAGTTCGATTACTCTGGTTCTCAAGCTTCACGATCATTGCGTGACGAAGGAATCGAGGTAACCCTCATCAACTCCAACCCAGCCACTATTATGACAGATCCCGTCACTGCGGACAATGTCTATTTGAAGCCGCTGGAACCGAAAAGCATCGTTGAGATTTTGGAGAAACACAACATCGATTGTGTACTTCCTACAATGGGTGGGCAAACTGCTCTCAACCTTGCCATCAAGTGCAAGGAAATGGGCATTTGGGATAAATATGGTGTACGGATGATCGGTGTTGATGTGGATGCCATTGAGTTGACCGAAGACCGTGAAAAGTTCCGTCTGAAGATGGGTGAGATCGGTATTCCGATGGCACCTCAAACCACCGCCAAATCATTTTTGGAAGGGAAAGAAGCTGCGCAGGAATTCGGTTTTCCAGTCTGTATCCGTGCTTCTTACACGTTGGGTGGTGCAGGGGCTGCCATCGTTTACAACCAGGAGACGTTTGATAAACAGCTGACACGCGGATTGCACTTGTCACCGATTCATGAGGTGATGATCGATAAAGCAGTGCTTGGCTGGAAAGAGTTCGAGCTGGAGTTGCTTCGCGATAGCAACGACAATGTGGTGATCATCTGTTCTATCGAGAATTTCGATCCGATGGGAATTCATACTGGAGATTCCATCACGGTTGCGCCTGCTATGACGCTGAGCGACAAGACCTATCAGCGCATGCGCGATATGGCCATTCACATGATGCGCTCCATCGGGAATTTTGCGGGTGGATGTAACGTTCAGTTTGCGGTGAGCGATGATGAGAACGAGGACATTATTGCCATTGAGATCAACCCACGTGTGAGCCGTTCTTCGGCCTTGGCATCGAAGGCAACAGGTTATCCGATTGCGAAGATCGCTTCGAAACTGGCCATCGGGTACAACTTGGATGAGTTGGAGAACCAGATCACGAAAACCACATCTGCGTTCTTCGAACCAACATTGGATTACGTGATTGTGAAGATTCCGCGCTGGAACTTCGATAAGTTCAAAGGTTCCAACCGAGAGCTTGGTTTGCAGATGAAGTCGGTAGGCGAGGTGATGGGAATCGGACGAACCTTCCAAGAAGCCCTTCAGAAGGCGTGTCAATCGTTGGAGATCAAACGAAACGGACTTGGCGCAGATGGTAAGGAACTTCGCAATCAGGATGAAATTCTTCACAGCTTGAAGCATGCGAGTTGGAACCGCTTGTTCCATATTTACGATGCCTTCAAGTTGGGAATTCCAACCAAGACCATTCAGAAGATCACCCGCATCGACCCTTGGTTCTTGGAGCAGATTCATGAGTTGATCGAGCTCGAGAACGAGATTGAGCGTCATTCTCTTGCTTCGCTACCGAAAGCACTACTGTACGAGGCGAAGCAGAAAGGCTATGCCGATCGACAGATCGCACACTTGCTGAACTGTTGGGAAAGTGAGGTTTTCAAGAAGCGTCAGGATTTCAATATTCAGCGCGTTTACAAATTGGTTGATACATGCGCGGCCGAATTCCCAGCACAGACACCATACTATTATTCCACTTTCGAACAAGCCCCCTCTTACTCCCCCGAAGGGGGAGAACTGCTTCCACATCCGGACCTTATCGTCAACGAGTCCATCTCCTCCCCTGTGGGGAGGTCGGGAGGGGCTGACAAGAAGAAAATCGTGGTTCTTGGTTCAGGCCCGAACCGAATCGGTCAAGGAATTGAGTTCGACTACTGCTGTGTGCATGGCGTTTTGGCTGCGAAAGAGTGCGGTTACGAGACCATCATGATCAACTGTAACCCCGAAACGGTTTCAACCGATTTCGATGTGGCGGACAAACTCTACTTCGAGCCAGTTTTTTGGGAACACATTTACGATATCATCCTTCACGAGAAACCAGAAGGAGTTATCGTTCAGCTTGGTGGACAAACAGCATTGAAACTGGCTGAGAAACTGGAACGTCATGGCATCAAGATCATCGGTACGGATTTCAAATCGCTCGACCTTGCCGAAGACCGCGGACGGTTCTCAACGCTGCTTGCAGAAAAGGGAATTCCATATCCGAAGTTTGGTGTGGCCGAAGATGCCGACAAAGCATTGGAACTCTGCAAAGAACTC
Organism: Flavobacteriales bacterium; assembly: GCA_016124845.1. Classification (NCBI taxonomy): domain Bacteria; kingdom Pseudomonadati; phylum Bacteroidota; class Flavobacteriia; order Flavobacteriales; species Flavobacteriales bacterium. Next base: position 236,409 of record WGMW01000009.1, on the reverse strand, counting down.
GGTTTTCCGTTGCTCGTTCGTCCATCGTATGTGCTTGGAGGACAAAGCATGAAGATCGTGATCAACGAGCAGGAACTGGAGAATCATGTGGTAAATCTTTTGAAAGACATTCCTGGTAACAGAATTCTTCTGGATCACTTCTTGGAAGGTGCGATTGAAGCAGAAGCAGATGCAATCTGCGATGGCGAAGATGTTTATATCATCGGCATCATGGAACACATCGAACCTGCCGGAATTCACTCTGGCGACAGCTATGCGGTACTTCCTGCTTTCGACCTAAGTGAGAATGTGATGAAGCAGATCGAAGAACACACCAAGACCATCGCGCTTGCGTTGAATACAGTTGGATTGATTAACATTCAGTTTGCGGTGAAGGATGAAGTGGTGTACATCATCGAGGCGAACCCGCGCGCTTCACGGACGGTTCCGTTCATCGCCAAAGCGTATCGCGAGCCTTATGTGAACTACGCCACCAAGGTGATGATGCGCGAGAAAACGTTAAAAGACTTTAAATTCTCACCTCACAAACAAGGCTACGCAATTAAGATCCCGGTCTTCTCATTCGACAAATTCCCCGATGTAAATAAGGAATTGGGGCCAGAAATGAAATCGACAGGAGAGGCCATCCGCTTTATTGACGACCTGAAGGACGAGTTCTTCCGCGAGGTCTATTCAGAGCGGAACCTCTATCTTAGCCGATAGAAATTGCATCGCGCATGTTAGGCGTACTCAAAACCATACTTTTCCTCATCGTAGTCTATTACGTTTGGAAGATGTTGTTCCGACTGTTCTTCCCAGTTGTGGTGAAGAAAGTGGTAGACAAGGCGCAGCAGAACATGGACGACCGCATGCGGCAATCGTACGAGCAGCAAGGTCGCGGCTATGCCGACCAAGAAGGTGATGTGATCATTCAGAAAGGAGTCGAGAAGAAGAAACCGAACGGAGTTTCCGATTCTGAAGGCGAATACGTGGAGTTTGAAGAGATCAAAGACTGACCAACTCCAAAAACCAATCTCATAACATGGATAAACTGAAGAAATTCCTGCCTCATGTGCTGGTCACATTGGGGCTTTTGATCGTGGCTTTGGCGTACATGCATCCCGTAATTCTGGAGAAGAAGGAGCTGATCCAGTCGGATATCGTGAACTTTCTCGGAATGAGCAAAGAGATCGTGGATTTCCGAGAGGAGACAGGAGAAGAACCGCTTTGGACCAACTCCATGTTCGGTGGAATGCCCGCGTACCAGATCTCAACGCTGTACCCGAACAACTGGTCAAAGAAGATCATTCATTTCATCAACCATTCTATACCGCAGCCGGCCAATTATCTGTTTTTGATGTTGGCGGGAGCGTACTTCATGTTCCTGATGATGGGTGTGAATTGGCGTTACGCGCTGGCTGGCTCCATAGCATACGGTCTGGCCTCCTACACGGTGATAATTCTTGAGGCTGGCCACAATTCCAAGGCACACGCCATGGCCTACATGGCACCTGTTATTGGTTCCATTCTGCTGACGTATCGTGGCAGATACTTGCTCGGATCTGCACTTTTGGCGTTGTTCCTTTCGTTGCAGATTGCCACCAATCACCTTCAGATAACCTATTATCTGTTGCTGACCATTCTTGTGCTCGGAGCCGTGAAATTGGTAGATGCCATCAAGAACAATCAGCTGCCAAATTTTGCCAAGGCAACAGGTTTAATGGTTGTAGCTGCCATTATTGCGGTCGGGCCGAATTTCGGTTCGCTTTGGACCACAGCCGATTACGGAAAGGAAACGATGCGTGGCAAGTCTGAACTCACCGCCAAGAAGGAAAGTTCTGGCTTGGAGAAGGATTACGCCATGCGCTGGAGCTACGGAGTGGGTGAAACGTTCACGTTGATGATTCCTGATTTCATGGGAGGAAGCAGCATGCAGTCCTTCCTGATGGATGAGAATTCGGCCACGTACCAAGCGTTTGTGTCGCATCGTCCTACCACACAGCAGGAAGCCAACGAACTGGGACGTTTGCAGCAGCAGACCACGGCTTATTGGGGCGCACAGCCGTTTACTTCAGGTCCGGTATATCTCGGAGCCATCATCTGCTTCTTGGCTTTGCTTGGAATGCTGGTTGTGAAAACCTCCGACCGTTGGTGGCTTTTCATCGCTTTTGTGCTTTCCATCATGCTCTCTTGGGGAACGAATTTCGCGTGGTTCTCCGACCTGTTCTTCAATTATTTCCCCGGTTACAACAAGTTCAGAGCGGTGTCAATGACCTTGGTGATCGCGCAGCTTGTGTTGCCGATTCTTGCGGTGCTTGGTCTCAAGTCGTTCTTCGAAATGACGGACAAGAACGAACGGCAGAAAAGTCTTATGATCGCTGCCGGAGTTTCGGGCGGCATTTGTCTTTTGCTGTGGTTGGCGCCAAGCATGTTCTTGGATTTTATGAGTAACACCGATGCGGCTCTCATCGGCACCAAATACGATTGGTTGCTGGATGCACTTCAGGAAGATCGTACTGCACTTCTCAAATCGGATGCGCTGCGATCGTTGGTGCTTATTCTACTTGCCGCAGCCTTGTTGTTTGTGTATCATTTGAACAAGTTGAAGGCTGGAGTTGCCGGCATTCTCATCTCGGTGCTGGTGCTGGTCGATCTTTGGAACGTGGATCAACGTTACTTGAGTGAAGATGATTTCGTGAGGAAGAGCCAAGCGAAAAATGTGATCGCACCGACCGATGCGGACAAGCAGATCCTTGCCGATAAAGACCCGAATTTCCGCGTCATCAATTTGGCAACAAATACGTTCAATGATTCCAAAACTTCGTATTTCCACAAGTCGATCGGTGGTTACCACGGAGCCAAGTTGGAACGCTATCAGGAGTTGATCGATTCGTGCATCAGCAACACCAATTTGGCGGTGCTCAACATGCTCAATACCAAGTATTTCATCACGCCCGACAGAGCAACTGGCAAACCTTCGGTAAGACGGAATCCGCTGGCGTTGGGTAATGCGTGGTTCGTTAGCGATGTAGCGTTGGTCGACAATGCCGATCAGGAGCTTTCTTACCTCAATCGCAACGATTTCAATCCAGAAGAAGTGGCGGTCATTGACAAACGTTTCGAATCGGAATTGAGTGGTTTCCAACCAACGGTCGATAGTACGGCATCCATTTACTTCCTCGAGTATCAACCGAACTACCTGAAGTACGAAACGGAGGCGGCCAAAGATCAATTGGCGGTGTTCTCAGAGATCTATTTCGCTAATGGATGGAACGCTTATGTGGATGGCGAACTGAAGCCTCATTGGCGAGCCGATTATGTGCTAAGAAGTATGATCGTTCCAGCTGGGAAACATGTGGTCGAGTTCAAATTTGAACCGAGGATCTATTACACGGGAGAGAAGATTTCCTTGGCCGGCTCTATACTGATGGTACTGTTCGTGATTGGCGGAGTTGTGCTGGATGCCCGTTCTAAAAAGGACTGAACGCTTTGAAAAAAGTGCTCATCATCACGTATTACTGGCCACCAAGTGGCGGTGCGGGTGTACAACGTTGGTTAAAATTTGCCAAATATCTGCCTGAGTTCGGCTGGAAGCCGATCATTTACACGCCAGAGAATCCAGAATTCCCTGTGATCGATGAGTCGTTGATGAAAGATGTTCCCGAAGCGGTGGAAGTGCTGAAACAACCGATCTGGGAACCGTACAATTGGTACCGTCAGTTCTTAGGTCAGAAGGACAAAAAGATCGGGGCTGGGTTCGTGTCGGAGAAGAAAGAGCCTGGACTTCTCCACAAGATTTCGGTCTGGGTTCGTGGCAACTTCTTTATACCTGATGCACGGAAATTCTGGATCAGACCATCGGTTCGTTTTCTTACTGAATATCTCAGGGAAAACCCAGTCGATGCGGTCGTTTCCACGGGGCCTCCGCACAGCATGCATCTCATTGCGTTGGAATTGAAAAAACAACTGGGTGTGAAGTGGATTGCAGATTTTCGTGATCCTTGGACGAATATTGATTTCTATGAGGAACTCATGCTTACAAAATGGGCGGATAGGAAACATCGCCAGTTGGAGCGCGAGGTTTTGACAAAAGCAGATAAAGTGGTCACCATCGGGTACACCATGACCGAAGAGATGCGCGCGCTTGGTGCCAGTTCGGTCGAAACCATCACCAATGGATTTGATGAAGAAGACTTTCCAGAAACGGAAGTACCGTTGGACAAGGAATTCAGCATCAGTCACATCGGAACGTTCTCACCGGCCCGTAATCACCCAAAACTGTGGCAGGCATTGGCTGAACTGAAAGCCGAAAATGCTGAGTTTGCCAAAGCGCTGAAGATCAGAACCGTTGGGGTGGTCGACCATAGCGTGGCCGCTTCCATTGAGGAAGCTGGTCTTGCAGCGAATTGGGAACGCATCGATTACGTCTCGCACGATAAAGTGTTGGAATATCAGCGTTCCAGCCGCGTTTTATTGGTAAGCATCAACAATACTCCCAACGCCACAGGAATTCTCCCCGGCAAATTCTTCGAATACCTGGCATCTGGCCGACCCATCTTGGCCATCGGCCCAAAGAAAAGTGACATCGGCACCGTACTCTCAAAAACCAATGCTGGAATGATCGTAGAACGCGATGATATTGAGGGGATGAAGCGGGCTATTCGATTGCTGTTTGAAGGTGATGCGAGTTTGATTGGTGATAAAAGTGAGATTGCCCAGTTTTCGAGGAAAGGTTTGACGGAGCGACTGATCAGGACAATCGAATCATTGAAATGAATCAACAACCCATTTTCATTTTAGGAGCGCATAAGTCTGGTACAACTATGCTTCGGAATATGCTAAGTGGGCATCCCGATCTGTTTGTGATCCCATTCGAATCACATGTGTTTCAGCTTTCCGATTGGGATGTGGATTATGAATACCGAAAGAATAAGAAGCAAGGACTTTCCATAAAACAGATTGAGTCCAATTTCAAAGACTGGATCAAGTTGCAGAATGAGGCTGTCGATCCGATGGGAGATACGTTCGTTACCGGAAAACTGAATGTTGATGCATTCAATCAACATTTTTGCCTGAAAGAGGGTGATACTCAAACCGTGATCTTCGAAAAGTACATGTCGGCCGTTCACCAATGTTTGGGGCTTGGAGACTTAGATGACAACAAGCGTGTAGTGGAGAAGTCGGTGGAGAATGCTGAATTTGCTGTAGAGTTATCTAAGATGTACCCACAGGCCAGATTCATTCATATTGTCCGGAATCCGTATGCCAATTTCGTTTCGCTGCGCAAATACAAGAGTGTTGGTGTTGGTTATCCATTGCTCAATCGCATGGTCAAGACGATTAAGAACAGTTATCACTATCTGGAAGAGAACCCGAAACAGATTGAACATTACCTGGTTGTCCGCTATGAAGACATCCTAACGGATACAGAACGGGTCATGCAAGAAGTTGCAGGGTTCATAGGAATACCGTTCAATGAAAAACTGCTTTTTCCGAGCCATCTCGGAGAACAATGGGGTGGCAACAGTACGTCTGGAAAGAAGTTCAAAAGTGTATCTTCCGTCAACCTTGATGAGTGGAAAAATGAGATACTTCCAATAGAGGTGAAATGTGTGAATAGTGTGGCCAAAGAAATCATTCATTCTCTCAGATATCCATTCATTACCTCAAATGGTTCGTTCATTAAAAAGAAACCTGAAGAGAGCTTGTTAAGGTTTATCTTTAACAGGTTATGTGTTCTCCTTCTGTAATGTTGTATAGGCTTAGAACGTTTTTTCTCTTTGTAGTCTTTTCGGCTTGGTTTTCAGAAGCATCGAAAGCGCAAGTTCAACAGCCACCTAATTGGCACATTTTCACAACTGGAAATTCAGGATTGATGGACAATAGGATTTATTTTCTGTTGCACGATCAGGCTACTGATGTTCATTGGGCGGCCACATTTAATGGAGGTCTTTCAAAGGTCGTTGGTCAAACCATTACCACTTTCACCACCGCCAATTCTGGGATTCCATCGGATAAGTTGAGAACCCTCACTTTTGCTCCGAATGGAATTCTATGGGTTGGTACGAAGGATAATGGGATATTCTCTTTCGATACCACGAATAACGTTTTTGTCGATTATAATCCTTCCAATTCTGGAATGCCTGACATAGAATGCTGGGGAATGACCACCGATCAGTTTGGCAATATCTGGGCTGGCGCGGGCAACTCTGGATTGGTCAAATTCGATGGCTCTAACTGGACGTTGTATAGTACCGGAAACTCTGGAATACCACACAATTGGGTGAATTATGTTTCTGAAGACAATCAAGGAAATATTTGGGTGGCTACAGGTGGTGGATTTGCCAAATTTGATGGGGCCAATTGGACAACATATAACGTTGGCGATTATGGTCGTGTTGTCATTCAAACTTCTGATGGAAACGTTTGGTTGGCATCCACTACGCGATTGACAATGGTGAGCGGAGGAACGCTCACCGATTTCACTACCTCCAACTCGGGAATTCCGGATAATGATGTTTCCGCCTTAGTAGAAGATCAGAATGGAGACCTGTGGCTGGGGACGGTCAATGGCGGAGTGGCCAAATATGATGGAAGTTCATTTCAGATCTACGATATCACAAATTCAACCCTGCCTGACAATTACATTGAGACCATTGATATAGACAACTTGAATAGACCGTGGGTGGGAATGAACAGCGGTGGGTTGGCCGGATTCGTTAAGGATACAACCCAAGTACCAGAATTGATTTTGGAATTCGAAACGGGGATGGATACGTGTTACAGGAATACAGGGTTCGTTCAAGTGCAGGTCAGCGGAGGAACGGCTCCGTATCTTTTCATGTGGAATTCAATTGCAGACTCAGCACATTTTTTTACTGACACGGTTACAAACACAAATCTGATCAATGCTCTGTCGGCTGCAACATATTCTGTAGTGGTTCAAGATGCAAATGGTTACCAAGTGACCGGTTCGGTAACGGTGCCTGTGATGAATCCTCCTTTGGCTGCGTTCTATACAAGGTCAAAGCCGGTGGAATTTATTGACCCGTTGGTTTTGTTTGATAATGAAAGCGCAGGAGCCAGTTCGTACGAATGGCATTTTGGAGATGGTGCGACATCGTATGAAGAGAATCCTGAACATTCATACGATACTGCTGGTGTGTTTTTGGTGATGCTCGTAGCGTACGGTCAGTCTGGTTTCGGTTGCATTGACACGACCTACGGTTATGTGGAGGTCGATCCATTTTTCACTTTTTATGTTCCAAATGCATTTACTCCTGACGGAGATGGAAAGAATGACACTTGGGGGCCAGCTGGGCTGAATTATGAGGTTGAGAGTTATGAACTCGAAATATTTGACCGCTGGGGAGGTCTAATTTGGAGAACAGACAATCCTCTCAAGTGGTGGGATGGAAACTACATGAGCAGCAATGATCGCGTGATGCAAGGTCTCTACGTGTATCAGTTCAGGTTGAGGCAGTTCAACACATTTGAGCCCAAGGTTTACAAGGGAACGGTTACCCTGTACCGCCACAATTAACTGTTTTTAGCGAATCCGGTTTAATAAGCAACAGCGATTTACGTCCTTTGGCGGGAAATGGGCGTAATCCGCAAACAGAGCATTCAGACCTCGCTACTTTCCTATGTGGGAGTGGTGCTGGGTTACATCAATGTCGCGTGGCTCTTTCCCAAGTTCTTTGAGCCAGAGGAGTTCGGGTTGACGCGGGTTCTCATAGGATTCATCGGTATAGCGGGTCAGTTTGCCCTTTTCGGACTCGGCAATGCCATCATCCGCTTCTTTCCCAGATTCAAGGATGGCGATGAGAAGCAGCAGCACGGTCTGCTCGGTTGGGTCTTGATGTGGGGATTGATCGGGACCGCAGTGGTGGCAGTGGCTCTCCTTTTGGCCAAACCTTGGATCGTGGAGCATTATGAGCAGAAGTCTGAGCTTTTCGTTCAGTTCTACTACCTGCTGTTCCCGTTTCTGTTGTTCGAGGTACTGTTTAACATCTTTACCAACTACACTCGGGCACTTTACCACTCGGTGGTGAACGTGTTTTTCAAGGATGTTTTCCTCAGGCTGTTGGGAACCACTCTTATCGTTCTGTTCTATTTCAAGCTCATCGATTTTGAACTCTTTATGCAGCTGTTCATTGCTCAGTACGGACTGCTCGCCATTGGTTTGGCCGTTTACCTCAAAGCCATTGGCAACTTCAGTTTAGGCGTAGATGGAAGCTTCTTCACGCCAGAGCTGAAAAGCGAACTCAGGCATTATCGCATGTTCACGCTGCTTTCCAGCGTCAGCGCACTTTTTCTGATGAACATCGATGTGATCATGATCGGGGCAATGATCGGTCTGGATCAAACGGCATTCTACTCGGTTGCATTCTACATTGTGGCGTTGCTGAACATTCCGCGGAATGCGATCGGCAATATCGCTGTGCCTGTCATTTCCGATGCATGGAAACGCAAAGATCATGCGACCATCCAGAACATCTACTCGAAAACTTCCATCAACCAGTTGCTGATCGGAACGCTTCTGTTTGTGGGGATTTGGGCCAATGAAGCCAACCTGTTTGAGATTCTTCCAGAAGAATATAAAGATGGAAAGTGGGTACTGTTTTTCGTTGGACTTGCCCGATTGGCCGATGTCGGTTTCGGAGTGAATGGCGGTATTATCACCACTTCGGAGTACTTCAAATTCGATACGTATGCCAACCTCACCTTGATGGTTGTAACGGTTGTACTCAACCTCATCTTCATCCCGATGTATGGAATTGTGGGAGCTGCCATTGCGACTGGAATTTCGCTGCTGGCATTCAATCTGGCCAAGTATCTATTCCTGAAGATCAAGTTCGGTTTCGGGCCGTTTTCGTGGAGGTCTTTGGTAACGATTGCCTTGGGTGGAGTTGCCTATTTCGTCAGCACATTTCTACCTCAACAGGAGCTGATTCTGGACATCCTCTTACGATCACTCATCATTGTGGTCATCTTTGTTCCCGTGGCAATAGGTTTGCGATTGTCGGAAGATGCACTTGAGTTCGTGCAGGCAGTGAGAAAACGATTCGGAAGGTGATGCGAGTGCTGTTTTTTACCCATTGGTTCCCAACGGAGGGAAATCCGCAAAAGGGGATCTTCATTCTGGAACAGGCAAAAGCGCTCAAAAGCGTGGGCGCAAGCGTCACCATCGTTCATGTAAAGGTGGAATCAGGAAAGGGTCTGATCCGAAATACGGTAAGTAGCACCGAAATGGAAGGGATTCCCGTGGTTACGGTCGATCTTTCAGGAGCACTGTGGAAATTGATCTACACGTTTTACCCAATTCAACTTTTGTTGGTGCGCAAAGCATTGCGCAAAGCGCAGGTCGATCTGCGGTCTTTTGATGTGCTGCATTCGCACGTCATCCATCCCGCTGGAGCCATTGGAAACCGTTTGGCACAGGAGAACGGATTGCCGTTCTACATCAGCGAGCATTGGTCCAATCTGGCCTATTATTTCGAGAAGAATCTGTTCCGAAATTGGGGCAAGGAAGCTTACGCTAACGCGCGGAAGATCTTTGTGGTCTCCAAATTTCTGAAGGAAAGAACGGCCAAATTCGTTGCTCATAAAGAGAAGCTGGCGGTTGTACCGAATGTGGTCTCTGCCGATGAGTTCAAGTTCCGACCGAGTGCTATCGGAAGTAGTTATTACTTCGTGATGGCGGCCAAATGGAACCGCACGAAACGCGTTATCAAACGTCCGAAATTGCTGATCAAGGCCGTGGCCGAAGCCTCCAAAGAATTGGACAAACCTGTGATTCTGGGAATTATCGGTGATGGCGACAGAGTTCCCGAGCTGAAGAAGTTCTGTTTACAGAATGATGTGCACGCACAGTTCTTCGGGTTCATTTCCAAAGAGACCATTGCCAAGGAGTTCCAAAAGGCCGACCTATTTCTGCACGGTTCAGAGTATGAGACCTTCTCGGTGGTGATCGCTGAAGCGTTGAAATGCGGAACGCCTGTTGTGGCATCCAACGTTTGCGCCATTCCCGAACTCATAGATGACTCGAACGGAATTCTGGTGGAGAATCAGGTTGCTGCGTGGAAAGACGCGATTGTGCAGGCGATGCACAACAGATACGAAAAGCAGGAAATTGCCGAATCCTTCAAAACCAAATTCGGTTATAACGAGGTTGGCGAAATGTTGCTCGAAGCGTACAGAAACAGTTAATCGGCTGGCAGCCAGGTCTGAGTTCGGTACAGGAACGCGATGTACCCGCGGACCATCAGTTTCCCTTCTTCAACCCACAATTTACAGCGGTACACTTTTCCGTTTTCAGGATCAAGGATGTCACCATCTTCCCACTCCGTGCCATCTTGTTGCATATTTCGGATGATCTCCAATCCAACGATCGGCTTCATGTGACGTGGGTCATCTGCGGCACATTCTTCACATTTCGGATCTGGTTTTTCGGGATCGAAAAGCTCCAAAACCTTTCCAAAGAGCTTTCCGCCTTTCTCATAGATCTCCACTACGGACTTGGTTTTCCCAGTATTGTCATCCACTGTTTTCCATTTGCCAACAGGTGTAGAGCGCTGCGCGAAGGCAGAGAAAATGAATAATGAGAAAACGATTGAAAGGCTGAGTGTTCTTTTCATAATGTCTGTTTTGCTAATGGTAAATCTAAAATCGTCAACCGTCATTCCAAAATCAAAATGCTCGGCTGATTCCCAGCATCCAGCGGAACGCCCACGGATTCGGGTCCAATGCGGGCGTTCGGTTCAGGAACAACGGCATGTCAAATCGGATGGTCAGCGGTTTTACCTTGTCCAACGGTCCCCATTTTTTAATAGTGAGCGATGCGCCCAGACCAGCATCGGCACGTGGTTTGGCAAAGGCCAGTTTTTCGCTGGGTTTGTTGGTGCTGATGAATCCGAGGTCTCCGAAAATGTAGGTGTCAATATCCAGCCAATTGCGCGTCCACCAAGGTTTGAGTCCGAAGATCTCGTCAAATTCCAGTTCGGCATTGATGGAAGCTCCGCTATTTCCCGCGTAGGCAAGCACCACACCGTCTCCAACACTTTCGGGTGCCAGATAGCCGACATAACCTCTGATGTTCAAACCGCCTCCGTACTGCAGATGATTGCTTGATTCTTGGAATGTTGCCCACTTAGAAGGGAAGATTCCCGAACTGCGCATGAACTTGTTGTACATCATTTGTTCGGGGTTTGCTCCGCCCAAGTAAAGTTGTGATTCGGGAGCCCAGTTGCTTCCCGTTCCGAGTTGGGCAAACGCACGGGTTTTCAGAATCAGTCGCCACAGTTTGGTGGTGTTCTTCGCTTCCAGTTTCAGTCGGTGATAATCGTAGTCACTTCCCAACGAACTGCTTCTCAGCCCAATGTTCAGTTCGCCATTTCCAGATTGGTAGCGATAAACATGTTTGATGTCGAGATTGAACGAGTTGTTCCACTTCCCAGCGTTCCAAGTATCGCGGTTCAGGAGGTAGGCAATGTCGCGGTCGTTGTGTCTGTAAAGCGCACGGAAGTACAAACGGAAGGTCGTGTTTTCCGATTTCGTTTTTTTCTGAAATCCAACCTCGCCATTGTAAAGTCCGTCCAGCACGCGCCCCGAAACATCCACCTGACTGTTCTTCCAATACTTGGCCAGCGAGGTGCGGTAATCGAACAGAAAGTTCACGGGCATGAACTGGTTCTTCTCAACGTTATTCGGAATGTCCCATTGCAGAAAACCCGAATTGGCCCAGAGATACGCGTTGAAAACATGGTTGGTGTTGAAGTGCTCGCCATGCACGTGCAGCCCGAATTTCATGCCGTCAAAGCCGTTGTACCACAGGTCGGGTCGGGCAGAGAGTTCGTACTTGCGCCAATTGGGACGGTTGTAAACCTGATGGTCGAATTCGACCGAAAGGGGCGTGTAGCTGGTATTGTCCAGCATGTAAACATCGGCCAACCGTGTGCTCGGATCAATCATCACCTGTTTGATGCCATCAGGAACGATCACTTCGGCTTCGTACGTTCGGTTCAAATCACCGAAACCTGTCCATTTTGGGAGTACGGTCGCGTCCGTTTCCTTCACAAACCATGTGTTAGGAATGTGGAATTGATGCACGCTATCGTTCTTGTCCACCACCGTAAAATCGATCGGCATCTGCATGTCTCCTTTTCGCTTAAAGCGAATGTTGTACGCGCCTTCCTCTGATTTATGGATTCGCTTCACAGCATAATCGATGTGTTTGGTGGTTTCCATCCATTGATCGAAAAACCAGTTCAGGTCCACTTTCGTGTAGCGGATAATGGCGTTTCGGAAGTCATCGAAATATGGATGGCGGAATTTCCACTCATCAAAATAGAACTGCATCGCACGGTTGAAAAGCGTGTCGCCCAACACGTATTCCAAGTTGTAAAGCATGGCGGCCGTCTTGAAGTAAACGTGGCCATAGCCGTGCATGTAATTGTTTTCAAATTGGTCTGAGTGCGTGTTCAGTTGCGGGTCGCGATACTGCGTGGCGCTTCGCATGAAACCGTAGTAGATCTCATCATCAATGGCCAATTCGGGCTTCTCAAATTTTCTGCGATACCAACCTTCGGGTTCTTCCGTAACCACCGTGTCGCCATCGATTTTCCGCATTCCGTAAACCGTGAGATACTGCGTAAAACCTTCATCCAAGGCAGCACGATATGTTTCGTTGTTCCCAACCTGACCGTAAAACCAGTTGTGGCCGATCTCGTGCACCAACAGCCCGCGGTAATACGGGTCTTCATCGCCATCCAACGTCAACATCGGATATTCCATGCCATCCTGCGCATCGGCCACGATCATCTTGTGGTAGTTGTACATGCCAATACCTTCGGAGAATGCCTTTATGGTTTTGGCCGTGTATTCAGCAGCATTCTGCCAACCCGAAGCATGACCTTCCTGCGCCAGCGCAATGCATTTGATGCCGTTCCATTCCGTTTCACCGATGCGATAAGTTGGGTCTGCCGTAAAGGCGAAATCATGCACATTCTCTGCATGGAAGATCCATGTTTTGTGGTCCTTTGTGTCGTAAGGAATGATCTCTGAAGCAGGCTCATCCCACGGCTTATCGGCAAAGTTTTTCAGGTCGAGTTTTTGGCGCAATTCAGTTGGTAGAACCGCTTCGCGATTTAGCAGAAACCCCGTTGCCTCAACGATGTAATTACTGGCGAAAGTCAGCGCCACATCAAACGTTCCGAAATCACCATAGAATTCCTGACCGAGATGCTGGTCGGTTGTCCAACCGAATTTCGGGTCATAGACCGAAATGCGTGGATACCAATGCACGCCATCGAAATGCGTGAAATCCCCAGAAGAGAATTTCTTCATTCTTCGTTCCATCGAACCTTGGTCGAAATAGGTTTTGAACACGACTTTAAACTCTGTTTTTGAGTTTGGAAGAATCGGTTTGTTCGGGATGATTCGCAGAATGGTGTTGTCCAATTCCTGCTTCACTTCCTGGCCGTTCATCATTAGCGAAAGCACTTCGGTGCCTTTTCCGTCAGCCTCGTATTTCCCGAAACGGTTCTTTTGGCCGTGAACTTCATCCAAGAGGTCGTGGTAAGAACCTGGCTGAAACGCATTCTGGTACAGGTGGAAGAAAACCTCGTAAAGCGTATCGGGCGAATTGTTCCAATAGCTCAACTCCATCTTGGCCGAGATGATATCGGTCTGCTCATCAACATTGGCCGCAATGCGATAATGCACATCCTGTTGCCAATAATCAGAAGCATGTTCGCGGTTCTGCCAGTACAGCGGATTATCTGCCGAACGGAACGTGTTTGGTGGAGAAAGCGGGTTGTATTGGGCTGAAACACTTACCGTTTCAAGCATAAACAACAAAACGATAAGTGATTTTATTTCTCTCATAAAAGTCAGTATGGTTCCAATTCGTGGGTTCAGTTACTTTTTAGAGGATGGTCCACAATGCAATTCCAATAATTACCACACTCACAAATACATAAAGCACGAGTTCACGCGTTCTGTGTTTCTGTTTATTGATTCTGATTTCTGCCTTAATTTTTTCTAATTCCTCCTTTGAAATATCGGGTTCAATAATTGATTTGTGATCGTTCGGATGCTCATGAAGATTCCCATCTTGCGTGAAATGAGCCTGTTTATTGGACCGTCTTTCCTGCCTTCTTTGTTGAGTTGCTCTGAAATGACCTAAACTTCCATCCATGGATTTTAACTCAGATTTTAGACTTCAATGTATGCACGAATCACAATTCTCCGCCCTTTTCAATCTCATCTTCCAGCGAAATATGGAGCGAGCGTTTGTTCAATTCCAGTTCGCGGAGTTTCGCGTCTTCAATACTTGCGTTCAGTTCGAAACCGATGAGAAGCGCAATTGCGTTGAAATACGTCCAAAGCATCACGATCACCAGCGTTCCGATGGATCCGTAAAGTTTATTGTACTGCCCGAAATTCTCTACAAAATAGCTGAAGCCAAGTGAGGTGATAAGTACAAGAACCGTTGCCAATGTGGAACCGGCCGAAAAGAATCGCCACTTGGTCTGTTTGGCGGGACCCAAAAAGTACAGCACCGAAATGGCGAAGAACATCAAAATGAGGATAACCAGCCAGCGCGCCAAATTCAGTGAAAACTGCCAGATGTTGTCTTGGATCCAACCCTTTTCACGGATGAGGTCCATACCGAACGTCCCGAACACGATCAATCCAATGGCCACCAAGGTGAATACAACAAGAATAAGTGTGAGGAGAATGGCTATGCCACGCTGTACGATGTACGAACGGCTTTCAATCGTGTGATAGGTCGTGTTGAAACTATCGATCAAAGCGTGCAATCCGTTGGTGGAGAAGTAAAGGGCGGAAACCACGGTTACCGATAAAAGTCCAGTCCGTTGGCGTGTGATGATGTCGGTGAAGGTCTCATTCACACTTTCAAAAACATTGGTTGGAAGCAGCACTTCCATCAGGCTCAGCAGTTGTTCCTGAAATCCGTCTATCGGGATGTAAGCGATGAGTGTGAACACGAAAATGATGGCGGGGAAAATGGCCAAAATGAAGTTGAAGGCCACGGCTGAAGCGCGCAGTCCCAACCAACCGTTCTGCAATCCTTTCACGAAGAAAGCCGTGACATCATAAAGCGGCAGACCGTCAAATCCTGGAATCCGCACCTCTTTCGAAAATCGGATGATGCTCCGAATGATGGGAAGTCGCAGGAATTTGACGATGAGTTTTCTCACGGGGTCAGATAGCTTTCAGGCTAAGATCGAGACTTTTGATGTGATGCGTCAAAGCACCAACCGAAATATAGTCAACACCGGCCAAAGCGTGTGCACGGATTGTGGTTTCTGTAATTCCTCCTGAAGATTCCGTCTCGTATTTGCCAGCGATCAGTTCTACTGCTTTCTTCTCGTCATCAGGATGAAAATTATCGAGCATGATGCGGTGGAAACCACCCGCAGCAAGTGCTTGGTTCAACTCGTCAAAATCACGTACCTCGATCTCAATTTTCAGGTCTTTGCCAATTGATTTCAAATGCTGATGAACACGTTCAATCGCTTGCGGAATTCCACCTGCCATATCAATGTGATTGTCTTTGATCATTACCATATCATACAGCCCGAAACGGTGATTGACACCACCACCGATCTTCACCGCCCACTTTTCAATTTCGCGAAGCAAGGGCGTGGTCTTGCGCGTATCGAGCAGTTTGGCGTTGGTGCCTTCAATAAGTTTGTTGAGATTGGCCGTTTTGGAAGCGATTCCACTCATGCGCTGCATGAAATTCAGAACCAAACGTTCGGTTTTAAGAATGGAACGCGAAGAACCTTCAACCGTCAGCACAATATCTCCAACCTTGATTTTCGAACCATCTTGAATGAAAACTTCGACTTTCAGTTCTGGGTCGAAACGGGAAAAGATGCGTTGCGCCAGTTCTACGCCAGCAATGAAGCCATCTTCCTTCACTAAAAGTTGTGCCTTGCCTTTGGCATCAATAGGAATACAGGCATCGGCCGTGTGGTCTCCATCTCCGATGTCTTCGCGGAGCGCCTCATCAATGATCTGATCGATGGTCATGTTACTCGTTCGCCTCGAAACGGAGTTGCTGAATACGCGTGCTGCCGTTCACGTTCTTGGTCAGCACGTACGTGCGATAAGATGTAGTGGCCGTGGTCAGCGTACCGATGGCGTACTGCGCACCATCGCGCGATTTCCCTTGGTGAATGACCTGGTAGTTGCTCACTTTGTCCTTTGAGAAAAAGTCTTTGATGATTAACTCAGCCTGCGCCTTGCTGTAGTTGTTCTCTTTGGTCAGGATGGTCAGATCCACCTTCGTGTCAAAGAATTTCGACAGTTCCTTGTAGTTGCCAAGTTTCATGGCTGAGGTGATGTTGGCTTCGTCAGATTGTGCAAACACCAACGTAACGCTCAGCAGCAGTACGCTTAATATGGATGAAATTGTTCTCATTCGCTTCAATTCGTTCTTCACTTGGCAAGAATCGCGCCATGCGGAGCAGTTATCTGCACAAAATAAATCTATACTTTGACCAATCCCAAAGAGAATGTGATGAAGCTTTGCCTGTTGCTGGTAGGAGAAACCGATGATAACGACCTGAAAGATGCGATCGACCGTTATGTGAAGCGGCTGTCACACTACTGTTCGTTCGATGTGGAGGTGATTAAAACCCCGAAGCAGTTCAAACGATTGGACATGGAAGCGTTGAAAGTGGCAGAAGGAAAACTGATCCTTGACAATCTCAGCAATCAGGATTTCCTCGTTTTGCTGGATGAGAAAGGAAAACAATTCTCATCGGTTGTTTTTTCGGGGCAGTTGCAAAAGTGGTTGAATGGCGGCCACAAACGAATTGTCTTTCTCGTTGGTGGAGCGTTCGGGTTTTCTGAAGATGTTTATCAGCGGGCTGATTTCAAGATGGCACTTTCCAGCATGACGTTTACGCATCAAATGGTGCGATTGGTGTTCACAGAACAGCTTTACCGCGCATTCACCATTCTCAAGAACGAGAAATATCATCATTAAGCCGCTCCAACTCCCCAAAGGGGAGAGTCTGCGCGTGTTCTCCACTTGGGGGAGATGCCGAAGGCAGAGGGGCTTTAAACTGACCGGTAAACCGAATCGTATCGTTCCACGCCTTCTTCCAGCGAGTAGTATTTCTGAGCGGCAGCTTGAAGTGTTGAGGTAGGAATTCTCAGAAGCTCATCAATCTGGTCAACGGCTTTTTCATAGGCTTCGGTAGTGAATTCCTCAACGAGAATTCCACTTTTCGTGTCTTCGGTGATAGAATCCACATCGCCAACACCAACATTGGCTATGACAGGCAATCCCATTCCAAGCATTTCGCCATGTTTTGTCGGGGATGAACCTGATTTGGAGAAAACAGGTTTGATGAAGAAAATGGCTGCGTTGGCCAAACTCAGAAACGTTGGCACTTCTTCCCGTTTTGCGCTATCAATGGCAAATCGGTCAGCTGGAATTCCTCGTTTTCTGGCCGCATCCAAAATGCTTTTCGGTTCATCAGGTGTGATGAAAAGGAATTTCGAGTTAGGACGTTTTTCAACCAGCACGTTGAAAAAATCGAGCATCTCATCCAACATGTACCAAGTGCCGATAGAACCGAGATAGGTGATGACAAAATCTTCCGAGGTCAAATTCAGTCTGCTTCTCAACTTAGATTGAAGTTCGGCATCAACCTGCGTTGGATGAAAATGCTCCAGATCCGCGCAGCACGGAATTACTTTAACTGGTACAGGCTGATGGTTTACATTTTTCCAAGAATGGATGATATCCTTTCCTTTCGAGGTAAGTGAAATGCTGTGGTCAGCTTCGGACAGAAACTCAACTTCCTTTCGCTTGAAGAAATTGTAAACGGCTCTGAAAACAGGGTTTTCCAGATTCCAAAGTCCTCCGTCAATACGTTCATCCGCATAAAATGCGCGCATATCGAAAATGAACTTCACTCCGAAATTCCGCTTCATGTGCAATCCCACCAATGATGTGATGTAGCTGCGGCAATGAATGATGTCGAAGTGCCTTTCCTGATGAAGTTTCCGCACCGTTTTCCGTAATCTCAGAATGTCGTAAACGGTTGAGAGAACGGGTGGAGATGCTGTGTATGTAAGTGGAATCCAATCCACACCATTGGCGGCGCAAAGCTGCTTTATGGCTTTCTGCTCTTTCGAAAAACGTTCGGCTTTCTCAAAACTGACAATTGTGAAATGGTGACCTTTTCGACATAGCCCGAAGATATACGGAAGAACTTGGGAGCGTCCCAGTCCATCCGTCAAGCCATCGTACGTTAGGTATAGCACATTCATTTGGACGAAAATAGCCTATCTCCGAACACCTTCTTTAACTTTGGGCACATGGCACCTAACCATATTTCCGCAATCGCATGAAGTACATCGGTATATGGGATTTTATTTGGGTGCCGATCTACCTGTTACTGGTGCATTATTTCGCTAAGCGAATTCCGCGGGACAGGATTTCCGAAAACCCGGAATACAAGTATTACAGGCGTGGACTTTTGGCCAAGATCTATGGAGGTTTGGTGTTTGCGTTGGTCTATGTTTTTTACTATGAGGGTGGAGACACAACGGCCTATTGGATCGATGCGGGGCGTTTGGCCAATCTTGTATTTACCGAACCGCTCTGTTTTTTTCGGATTCTTTTCGGTGATCTGCAGACAAAATGGTTCTACTGTTTCGACCTTTCTCAAGGTACTCCGATACACTACTTGCGGGATCATCAGGCTTATGCCGTAACGCGTTTCACGGCCTTGTTCCATTTTGTTTCGGTGGATAGTTTTTTTGGCTGTACCATTCTTGTTGCATGGGCTTCTTTTGGTGGTGTATGGAGGTTATACCGGGTTTTTTGTGAAGAGTATCCAAAGCTTTCTAAAGAGTTAGCGATCGCCTTTCTGTTTTTTCCATCGGTTGTTTTCTGGGGCTCTGGAATAATGAAGGATACGTACACATTTACCGCAGCTTGTTGGATGACTTCTTCTGTGTATGGGCTACTACTCAAAAGACGGAACGTATTCTGGAATATGGTTTATATAATCTTTTCGGCATACGTAATGGTGTCAATGAAACCTTATGTTTTTGTGGCACTTCTGCCAGGAATTCTACTTTGGGTCGTGTTCAATCGTATTCAGCGTATCGACAACCCGATGATGAAACTCCTTGCTGCCCCAATGATAATGATGCTTGGATTTGTGGGGGCAGCTGCCATTTTTTCACGAGCTTCTTCGAATCTTGGCGATTACGGATCGGTAGATGCCATTTTGGATCGGGCAGTAGCTACGCAAGAAGACCTGAAGCGGGATGCTTATGCTGGAAATACATTTGACATCGGCACGATAGACCCTTCAGTTGGCGGTATGGCATCAAAGGCTCCTGTTGCCATTTTCGCGGGTTTGTTTCGCCCCACCTTGCTTGATGTAAGAACTCCGTTCATGCTTCTATCCGCCTTGGAAAACACGGTTTTGATGTTTTTTTTAATCTATATGTTGTTTAAGATCGGGCCGTTGGAATTCGCCCGATATGTTTTTGCCAAACCCATGATCATGTTCTCGTTTGTGTTTGCCATCTTCTTTTCGTTTGCGGTAGGACTCACAACCTCCAATTTTGGAGCTTTGGTACGATATAAGATACCCGCCCTCCCTTTTTTCTTGGCAAGTCTGTACATGATTCGGCATAACAGAGAAGAGTCGGTGATTGCAGCGCTTCCCGTTAGGGTGCGCCAGCAACTTGAAAGAGAAGGGGATACACGGCCCAATCCCGAGTCGGGTCAGACCGAGGCTTTGAAACGCTGAAGCAGAATCATCAGCCACACCCTATTGTAAAGGTGATTTTGTCCGTTTCGCCATTTTGCGAGAAGAAATTTCACCTCTGACCACTTTAGAATTCCTACTTCGGTTACCGATTTTTCATTCAGATACTCGTCAACCAAATAGGAAAGATCCGTCTTCAACCACTTATCCAGCGGAATGCTAAAACCCCATTTCGGGCGGTCGAAAAGCTCTTTTGGAACGTTGTCGAAAAGGACTTGCTTGAGGAGGTATTTGCTCACCCCATCTTTCACTTTCAGTTTTGGGTCGAGGTTCAGGGCGAATTCAACAACTGTGTGGTCAAGGATCGGAACTCGTGTTTCAAGAGAATACTTCATCGAAGCTCTATCAACTTTGGTCAACAGGTCATCTTTCAAGTAGAATTCAATATCGAATAGGGCTTGGAACTCAGCTGGTGATAGCTTCCTGGCAAGCGATACGTTCATGTCCAAAAGCGAGAAGTCAATTTCTTCAGAATCCACAAGAAGATTGTTGATCTCAGCACCTGAGAACATGTACTGTTCTTGCGAGAAAATGTGCGAATGCAATTGACTTGAATTCGATGTGGCAAAAACCTTGGCAATACGTTTGAATCGGTCATTTCCCAAAGTCAACAATTGCCCGAAAGAATTGCCAATTGTTCTGGTCAGTGGGTTGTCCAAACGTTCAGCCCAAGTGTACATTCCGTAGCCGTGGAAAAGCTCATCACCACCATCGCCAGAAAGCGTCATGGTCACTTCTTGCCGTGCCATTTTGGAAACCAGCATGGTTGGAATGGCCGATGAATCCGCGTATGGTTCGTCATACTGCGGAAGAATCTCAGGAACAAGTTCCAAAGCATCTTTTTCGGTCACACGGTATTCGTGATGTTCCGTTCCGAGGTATTCTGAAACCTTTCGGGCAAAACCCGATTCATCATGCTTGGCATCATCAAACCCAATTGAAAAGGTTTTCAGCTTTTCGGAAGTGGCTTTCTGCGCCAAGGCAGTGACCAAACTCGAATCGATTCCTCCACTCAAAAACGTGCCGAACGGAACATCCGCAACCAATCTTCTGCTTACCGAAGCTTGAAGCAATTCGGTCAATTGTTCCTTCGCCTCGCGCTCATCCGAAAGAACACTGGAACCGACTTTTTTTTCAGGATTCCAGTATTTCTCAACCTTGAAAGATTCACCATCTGTCACCGCCCAACTTCCTGACGGGAATTTCTCTACCTCGTTGTAAATGGAAAGCGGTTGCGGTATGTAACCGAGATGCAGGAAGTATGGAATTGCCTGCCGGTTTATGGTAAATGACAATTCCTTCAGTGCAGTAATCGCCTTCAGTTCTGAAGCAAAAGCGATGATTCCGTTCTTCCGATAAACAAAGATCGGTTTGATACCCAATCGGTCACGGAACAGGTACAGTTTCTTCTCTGAGGTATCGAAAATGGCGATGGCGAACATGCCGTTGAGTCGGTTAACCATTTGCGCTCCCCACTTGGCAAAGGCTTCAAGAATCACTTCCGAATCGCCCGAAGTTTTCAGCTTCACATCCAACTCTTTGGCGATTTCGCGGTAGTTGTAAACTTCACCGTTGAAAACCATCCAATATCGCCCGCAACCCGATTGCATGGGTTGGTTGGCAGCCGTGCTCAGGTCGATGATGCTCAATCTTCGGTGCGCAAGACCGAAATTTCCATCAACAAAAAAGCCTTCTGCGTCTGGTCCACGGTGCGAAATGGCATCACTCATTTGCTTCAGCATTTCCTGCTGAACGTCTTTGGGATGGTAGATGCCTGCAATGCCGCACATGGGTCAGATTTCGTGATTCCAATGATACGCAATGCGCTTCGAACGCAGTTCAGTACACCAATAATGTGGTAATTCGCACCATGGCTTCGGAGCAGCGACATCTGGTGATCTTCTGCGGGAATTTCCCGTTCGGGTTCGCTGAGCCGTTTCTTGAGGTTGAACTCAATTACCTCAAAGCACATTTTCAGAGAATTACTATTTGCACCACGGCTCTTCCAGCGTCTGGCAACGAGCCTCAGTTTGAGGTTCCAGAAGGTGTTGAATTGTTGAACATTCAACCGAATCCAAACCTGTTGGAAAAGACTCTTTCTGTCTTTCAAATGTTCACAGATGAGGATATTGGACAGGAAATGCAGGTCATTCGTGAAGCTTATCACAACCAAACAAGTTGGGGCAGACTGAAGACGATGCTGGTGTCAAAACTTCGGGCACTCAGAATCAAAAAGTTCGTTGAGGAGAAGTTGCTTCGTGCTGATAATCAGCAGATTTTCCTCTACAGCTATTGGGCGGATGATGCGGCTTTGGCGCTGACATACATAAAACGGGAAAGGCCAGACGTTACCGCATTCTGTCGCATTCACGGTTGGGATCTGTACTTCGAACGCAGTCCGTATTTCTATCTGCCTTTCAGGAAGTTGATTTTCAATGGATTGGATGCAGTTTTTCCAATTTCGGAGAACGGTAAAAACTATTTGCTGAGTCACTTCGACACCATCATCAATCGTGGTCGGGTGTATCCAAGCCGATTGGGAATCAGAACGGTAGATGCGCTTCCCGAACAGAACAGAAAATTCAGGCGTTTCCGATTGATCAGTTGCTCGAACCTTATTCCAATAAAGCGGGTTGAACTGATCATCCGAGCGCTTTCATTCGTAAGAGAATTGGAAATCGATTGGACGCATTTCGGAGATGGCTCGGAGCACACGAACATGCGGGTTCTTGCCAGTCAATTGTTGGATGGAAAAGAAAACATCGAATACCATTTTCCGGGTCGGCTTCCGAATTGGCAGGTGTTGAAATACTATTCCGACCACACAGTCGATCTGTTCATAACGCTTAGTCGGTATGACGGAATTCCCGTAAGCATTATGGAAGCCATGTCCTTCGGAATTCCCGCGTTGGCAACGGATGTTGGTGGTGTTTCAGAAATCGTCATCAACGGAAAAACGGGCTTTCTGCTTGATCAGGAAGTGAACCCGAAAGATGTGGCGGAGGTCATCGAAAAAGTGGCTTCGATGGATGCTGAGAAAATTGACGCCATGCGTGCCGAAGCCAAGAACATGTGGGGAACCTTTTATTCGGCCGACATCAATTACCCAGAATTCTGCAAGAAGGTTTTATCCCTTCGCGAGGGATAGATAAAGCGCCTTCAAACGCTCCATTTCCACAGGTCGATTGCCACGTTTTGAGACATTCTCAAAAGCGGCACTGATTTTTTTCTGAGGATAATTCTGAAGTGATTCCGTGATTAATTCCGTCAGTTCAGCGACCGAATCGGTGTTCATTCGGTGGCAGAATTCCTCGGAAAATAAATCCTCATCATACTTGAACGAACCCAGAATGAGTGGACATCTTGCAGCCATGGCTTCCAAGGCCGAGTTCGGAGTTCCGTCTGTTTTTGGGGTCATGATGGCCAGCGAACTCAACTTGAACATTGACCACATTTCATGTTGTGTCAGTGAATCAAAGATGTGATAGGGCAATCCACATTCCTTCAGCAAACGCTCAACTTTTACCATGTACGAACCAGGAGTCCGATTCCCTTTGATGAGCACCAATGCCAGTTGTGGTCGAAGGTTTTGGGGTGTCTCCATCAATGCTTTCAGCTGTAGCTCCGTTTGGTAGATGGGTCGGATGTAGCGCGGAAGGAAAATGATCTTCTTGCCACTGAAAATCGGTGGCAATTTTAGCTTTGCTTCCAGCTGATTGATCTCGCCCACATTCACGCCTGTTCGGATAATCTCTGCTTTCAGATCCGTGCCGAAAATGGAATTGATTCTGTCCAATTGTCCTTGTGAAGTGCATGTGATTGCAGCGGCATTTTCGAATGCCGATCGGAACCGCTTCAAAAGCAACTTTCCATGGATCTTTTGTAGAAAAGAACCTTTGCCCAAACTGGCCAGAACGACATGAATGTCTGAACCTCGGCAAGTGATAATAGATGGAACAGGAAGATTCCGTGTCCACAGCGAAAATGGTGTGGCAAAAAGCGGATGAACCACATCAATTTTTCGCTTCGCGATGACTTTTTTGATTTTGTTGATGGAAGCGCGGTTTTCCCAAAATCGCCACAGCGAATAGCTTTTTATCGGGCCTTCGACCGTAATTCCAAGCTCTTCGAACTGCTTCTTCCGCTCGGGCGTTATCAGGTGCATTTCGTGTTCCTGAACCAGGAAATACGCTTCAAAATCATCTCGCGTGCTGAAGTAACTGACCCATTTCAGATCGTGAACGCTGCTCGGGTCACCGATATAAAGTACGCGCGTCATTTGATCAGTTGCGGGTTTAGTCCAAGTTGCTTATTCTTTAAAACTTCGCAGATTCCGTCACCCTGCACTTGTTTCAGGGTCTGAATGGATGCTGAAACAAGTTCAGCATGACGGTGTTTGTGACGTTCGATTATTCCGCAAATCTTCATTTGACAGAAATGTTATGTCGCTCTAACCACGCATCCAAGATGCTGATGTTGATGACCAGTCGCGCCAAGTTGGTATGCAACGGTTCGTCTTTGGCGTAAAGATTCAGCAAGAAGTTTTTCCTTCCTCCAAGGAAATATTCCCCAACGCCATTCGGTCGACCTACGATCTTTGAGAAATGGTCTTTCAGGAATGGCAAATGGATCCAATCCTCGAAACATGAGTTCAACCCGACCTTTTTGCGGTAGATGAAATCGTGGTTCATGTACTGCGACAGGATTTTTTTGAGCGGATATTTGATGGTGTTCTCCAGCGTTTTTTCCGCCCAAGAGTAATGCCCTTGGTCTTCGAGAATCGACTTCCAAGTGAATGGATAAAGCCCCGAATTCTGCGGCTGCGAATTGTCGTAACTCTTGGCTGTATTGTTCTTGCAAGCGTAGTTCACCATCTTGAAAACACTGTAGCGCATCCAATCGTCCTGCTTCGCTTTTTCAGGTTTTAGATAGTCGTAATAGTACTGCCACAGCGGAAGCAACGCCTCCGAATGCTTCTTAGAATCCTTCAACCACATATTGCCGAATGGCCCCAAGTACACATCCATGAACTGCAGATACGGATCATCGATATAGCTATCGCGAGGATGGAAACGCTCGTAACCAGGCAACTTTCTGCTTTGGAGTTGTGCTGCGATCCACTCATTCAAACGCTGTTGCCATTGCGGCCGTTCGGGCAGATCACCGATCACGTTTCGGTTGTAATTGGTGGAACCGTAGCAGCCATCGGCCAGCGTGCCATCAATGATCTTGTAGCCCGAATGACCCTGACGCATAAAATGATACGCGGTTGAAATGGTAGAACTTTCACCGATCGGCTGTATAGCGTGTTCGTTCTGATATTCGAAGCTCGGAATGGTGTCTTCAGGCTCGAACAGCGCAATTTCCAATTCGGCCTTGGTGGCAGCGGCTGCTTCCTTCGCGAATTTCACTTCGGGGTCATCCTTCCCAAATTGAATGTAATACGCTGGGTAAGGTTTCTCAATGAACTTATCGATGAGACAGTTGGCCAGCGTGCTATCAACACCACCAGAGACGGGAACAATTGGGTTTAAAGTGGAAACGAATTCAAACTCGGCTTCCATCAATTTCTCCGTTTTTGGGATGTCGCCACCATCCATCGGGAAATCGAGGTTGAAGAAGAATTCGAAGGCACTTCGTGGAATTTCGCCTTTGCTCAACCAACCTTCAAAATCTTTTTCGTTGAAGGTCAATCGCTGTCCGACAGGAACGCAAAAGATGCCTTTCACCACCGTGATGAATTCGGGTACATCGCCATACTTGAGAATGGAAAACGCACCCATCGGATTCATTTCGCGGGTAGAGTAGGGAATAAGCTCCCGCAGATCATCCGACCAGAGAATGCCGTCTTCTACAAACAGGAAATACATCCGCGCCCGCGTAATCCGTGCGGAAGAAGCATAAGCCGACCAGCCCGAAACAGTCTTGCCGATCTCGAAAGCCGCAAAGTTGTTCTCCGCTTTCGAGACGATTTCCTTCAGATTCTCCTCGGCTTTTTCAACCGTTCGGTAACCGTTCTCTGTTCTTAGGTAAGGCTTTTCGGAAGTAAAGGTGAAACGGTCGTCCGTTTGCTCAAAAAGTCCACGGGTTCCTCGACCGAAATCATTGATCAGCAGCGAAATCTCACCGAAAGGAATCTTTCGAAACCCATGGTCACTTTCCGCCAAAAACCTGCTTGAATTCCGAACCGTTCCGAGTAACATCTGCCGCGCGTTGCGGCCTAAATTCGCAATTTATATTTAGTATTGAACGAGCACATGGCAAGCACGCAACCCATACGGATCAAGTTCATTGGTGATGTGGCTTTCAACAACAGATACATTCAGCTTTTGGAATCGGGCGAGAACCCGTTTGAAGCCGTTGCCCCGATTCTTCAAGATGCCGATCTGGTGGTTGGGAATTTAGAATGCTTGGCTGAAGGAACGGCTCAGAACGAAAAGAAAATCCCACGGATCCATACTTCAGTGAAGGCGTTGAATGCGCTGAAAAACCTGAACCTTGGTTTGGTTTCGCTTGCCACGAATCACGTTTACGATAACCTCGAAGAGGGATTTCAGAACACGGTTCAGAAACTGGACGAGTTGGGAATTGCGCATTTAGGCGCTTCGCTGAACCAGGAAATGGCGGCCAAACCATTCATTTTTGAGAAGAATGGAATGACGATCGGATTCCTGAATTGCGTGCATGAGGATACGAATCCGAAAATGCCCGCTGAAGCGAAAGTCTATCCGAACATGTACGATCTTCCCAAGATCTTGGAGGATATTCGATCATTGAAATCCAAAGTTGATAAAGTGGTACTGCTCCTTCATTGGGGTGGAAAATGCGATTACGGTTATTTCCCGCACGAAGAACAAATCAACCATGCCAAGAAAATGGTGGATGCAGGTGCGGATGCTATCATCGGTCACCACACCCATACCTTCCAATCTCATTTGCTTTACAAGCAGGCACCAATTTATTTCAGTTTGGGCAATTTCTGTTTCGATGATATTGTGATGGGAAAGAACGTTTGGCCAATCCGCGGAAGCGGAAGAAAAAGTGGAGTAGTGGAGTTGGAGTTTTCAGGTGAGAAAACCGAACATCAGGTTTTTCCATTTCGGTTAGATGGACTTGAACTGAAACGCGATGATTCATTGAAACCGGAATTTGCGAAATGGCAAAGACGTTTCAATCTCTTTCGCAATCTGCCAGGCGGATATTCACTCTATTACTATCTGCTGAAACGATGGGAACCGGTCCATTTTCATGCGCAGCAGAACAACACGACTATGGTCGGGGTGGCGGTTCAAAAGGTTAAACGCATCTTTGGCCTCGCATGAATCAGCTGAAATCGCTCGTTCGGAAAATCCTTTCGGTGGTGCTTTACAATTGCTGGTACCGTTGGAACCGAAATTGGGACAGGGCTAAAAATGGAGAACCTCTGAAAGATGGCATTACGGCCGTGGTCTCTGCCAAGAATGAGGAATACATTATTCCATTCTGTCTGAAAAGTCTAGTCGGAGTTGTCGATCAAGTGGTATGTATCGACAATGGTTCCGATGATGCCACACTTCAGGTGATGAAGGATTTTAAGGCTGAATTCGGAGACAGGATTGAAGTAGATGTGTTGGAAATGCTAGGTGCACTTTTAGGCGATTGCCGAAACGCAGGATTGGAACACACACGCTTCAAATGGCATTTGCGCTGGGATGCGGACATGGTCTGTCGGACTTCTGGTTCAGACGATATGAAATTGCTGCGCGAAAAGGTGCTGAAAGACGACCGACCAAGAACGATTCAGCTGCCGAGAACCAACTTGCGTGGAGATTTTCATCACACCCGGAAAAACCTTCCCGCCATCGACCCAGGCGAGCCGATATTGGTTCGTTATGGAAAAGATATTGAGTACGTGGAATACGGCAAGTTCGATGTGATCCGCGTGCCATTCTACTACGCCATTGAAAAGGAAATCAAGCGATATTACTTCCACTGCGAAGGGTTGAAATCGGATGATAATCTTATTTACCGCAGGCAGTATTTCGAATGGCGAGAGGCTTTCAACAAGTACTCGGATTCGAATCGTCCAAAAGAGATTGCGGACTTTGAGACGTTCAAGAAAGCATGGTGCGAACGCGAGTTAGGAACGAGTGATCATAGGAGTTTGAAATGGCGATTTCAGCGTGAGTTCTGCAATCGGTTGGAAGTCATCGACAAGCAACTTTTCGGGGAATATCCTGACGTGTTGAAAGCTGAATCTGAATCAGCGGAAACGCGTTTTCAGGTGATTTTGAAAGACGGGAAGCCGTTTTACAGGGTTGATCGATCAGACAAGGAAATGGAAAATTATCAGCCTACCGAAGGTGACCTGGCTTGGACTGATTCGAAAGATTTATGACCGGATTTTCCGTTCGGAAAGCAGTTTTTCATAAAGCCCCAAAACCTTATTTGCGTATTGCTTCAAGCCGTAATTCGCGCTGAAATCCAACGCGTTTCGGCTCAATTCAGCGTATAGGTCCTGGTCTTGCGCCAGTTTTGCAACGGCTTCAGAAAAACCTTTCAGATCATTTCGTTTCACAACAAAACCGTTGTGTCCATCAACTGCCACTTCGGCTGGACCACCATCATTGAAACAGACAACGGGCTTTCCGCATGCCATCGCTTCCAGTAGTACCAATCCGAATGCTTCGTAATGCGAAGCATGCACCAAAAGATCCGCCTTGTTCAAGTAGATTTCGGGATTATCTACCGTTCCTGGATAGTGGATTCGTTCGCCAACGCCAAGTTCGGATGCAAGTTGCTTTAGCTTGGGTTCCTCAGCACCACTACCGAGCAACGTCAGGTCTGATTCAACCCCAAGCTTCAGCAGTTCAGCCACTACTCGCACCAAAAACTGCTGGTTCTTGTTGTAGTTCAGTTTTCCGACCGCAATTAGATGGAATACGGAATTGTCACGTTCAACTTCCATAGGTCGGAACAGACTGGTGTCCACTGCATTATTGATGATGGAACAGGCTTTCGGGTCGGCTTCCAAATGCTCCATGACCCATTCTTTCATAAACTCAGAAATACACAGAAAATGGTTGTTGCACTCTTTGTAACCGCTTATCAGGTTGCGTTTAACGTTCCAATTCCACCAAGTATCCTTCTTTAGGAATGCGGCTAATGGAACTTTCCGAAGCATCTCAGGGCAGCCATGCCAATGCGAAATGTAAACTGCCTTTTCGTAAGGTTTATGACGACTGATTAGCTCCGCTTCAATCAAATGACTGTGAATGATCTGCGGGTCGAACTCGCGAACGGCTTTGTCGAAACTTTCGGTATCAGAAGTGTCCTGACCAAGCAGCGAATAGGAAACGCGAGCAGGTGTGATCACCACCTCGGTTTTGCTTTGAAGCGAACGGTAAAGGTTCTCATCGTGCAACGCGAAGATTTTTACTTCGTGTCCCTGCGCTTCCAATTCTTGGGTAAGGTTGAGAACAAGTCGTTCGGCCCCGCCTCGGATCAATGATGGAACAATCTGGAGAATTCTCATGCCTGCTGAACGAATTTAGGCAGCTTTCCAACCGTAAGTCGCTTTACCAACGGAATGGTCGAGCCGATAACCAGCAATTTGTCCTTCAAAAAATGACCCGTATCAGCAAGAATTGAGCGGATCATGTTCAAGTAAAAGGCGGCAAGTTTTCCTCTTTTCAAGTAACTGACCGCCAGTTTATAATACGCTGCGCTGAGTGCGAACTTCCTCCATTCTGGTCGGATTCGTCCGTCCACATCTTGCGCAATGATCCGTTTTCGAATTTGCAGATTGGCCAAGTAGGTGTCGGTGTTCAGGTAGTCGATGGTGCGGTCGCCAAGATCGCGCAGCACAACCGTGTATTGGTCGGAATGAACGATCGGGTATTTCCGAACGATTCGGCTCCAGAGCTCCTGATCCTCGCCAACCCGAAGCTTTACATCATATCGGTTCTCTTTCAGGATGGAGTTTTCAATACAAACGCGCTGCGAACAGATGGAAATCTTCAGCACAAGTTCAATCGGGTCGTCCGTTTCCGTGACGTAAGGCGGGTCTTTTCGGTATTCGCCATTTATTTCAGCCAATGAATTTCCCAAAACCATAGCCCTTGGAAAATCATTCGCCACAATCGTTCGATGGAATTGCTCCAAATGGTCTTCCAAATAGATGTCGTCACTATCTAAAAAGCAGATGTAGCGGCCTTGGGCAAGTTCAATTCCGTGGTTACGCGCGGCACTTCTTTCGGCATTATCCTGATAAATGTATCTGACCCTGGAATCTGCCACCGAAGCCGCTTTCACCAGTTCTCCCGTGTTGTCCTTCGAGCCATCATCGATTACCAAAAGCTCAAAGTCCGTAAAAGTCTGCGCCTGAACACTCTTCACCGCATCCATGATGGATCTGGCCCGATTGTAAGTTGGGATGATGACTGAAAAGAAAGGTTTTGTACTATGGTCGGATCCAGACATTGTCAGGCCTTTTGAGCTACAATGCAGAGGTCTTCGCCCGGTCGATTATGTGTGAAAGGCACATCGGCCAACCTGCTGAATGGGGTTAAAGCCTTAATGTTTTTGAACAGGCCGGATTTTTCCATGGCGTAACGCATTCCCTCTTCATCAAAACACCAATGATGCGCCTGATATGGAACGCTATGGGTGAAAATGGAGAAATAATAGCTTTGTGGGCTTCCTTTTTCAATTCGGGTTTCCGCCCATTCTGAAAATGCCGAAGGAGTGTCGAGCGCACTTCTCAGATACATTTTGGCCATCAGTCGTAGGTCTGGAACGGTTATCAGGATCCAGCCCTCATCATTCATCAGTCGATGGAAGTTCTCAAACGCCTTTGGCAGTGTCTCAATCGGCAAATGTTCCAGCACATGCTGCATTCGAATGAGGTCGAACTTTCCCATCGATTCGAACTTTTCCGTTGGATGATCCAAAGTGGCATTGAACTGAAAGTAGTGGTCTCTCAATTTATCGTTCGCTTCTTCCGGTGGGTACAGATCCGCGAAGAAAAAACCATCACTGAAACTGCCCGATGCGCCCATATCCAACCAACGGGTTTTCCCTTGTGAGCGGAGCAATTCCCCCAAACCGTTCTTCTTGTTCTTGTGGCGAAGATGATACGAGTAAATGGCTCTAAGCCTTAGAGGGTAGTACAAACGGTAGAACCAGCTCATTCAGATTGCATTCTGTTTGTCGCAAACCTGCGATCGTTGGCCTAAAGAAAGAAAAACTAAAGACACAAAGGCTGGTTCGTTACGTGATTTTGGTAATTCAATGATTCAAAGAAGTCGAATCAGAATCGCGCTAAGAATGATTTGAGATTAATGTTGAAGAACAATTTCGGGCCATCCGAAAAGCGAACTTCTTTCAGGCCGCGAAGAATCTGTGGGATTTCAGGTTCGGTTTTCGCCATGAAATTACAGAGGTGAAGAAATCGTGAACACAGCTGAAAACGGAGAAATTCAGGTTCGAAATACCCGCTATTGTTATTGGCTTGAATGATTCGGCCCAGCAGAGATGAAAGAGCGGAAACCTTTTCGAGATCAAACCAAGAATAGTTCTGGTACATCAACCATTGGATGAGTTCCAATTCTGTCTCGGTAACATCAATTCCCATTGCCTGAAAGATTCTGACTTTCACTCGGTCTGAATTCCGTTTCTGTATATCTGAGAACTGTTCAGAAACGCGGGTTTCGTGATGCCGGATCAGATAGAGCGGTTCGGGAATATTGGCTATTCGGCTCACATTTCCCACTCGGTCGAAGAAGTCGTAATCCTCCGCATGCTTGAAGTCTGGGTCGAATTTCAATCCATAGTTTTTCAGAACATCCGTGCGTAGCATGGAAGTACCATGAATGATCTGTATCTGGTACAGATGCCGCAAACGGATAATGTCATGTTCAGTAGAAAATCGGCCTCCCGATCTGATGGAGCCATCTGGCATCAAACTGTCAAATCCTGTTCCAAGAGCTCCCACTTCGGAATGGGTTTCCATGAAGTCGATCTGTTTTTTGAATCGATCTGGCAGACAGATGTCATCGGCATCTGCACGAGCAATATATTTGGTGTCAATGGAGTCAATTCCAATATTCAGTGCATTTACCACCCCCCCATTTTCTTGAAGTTGGATAACTTCTAACCGTTTATCATTGAAACTTTCAATGATATTCATTGAGCCGTCAGTAGACCCATCATTGATGATCAGGAGTTTGAAATTCTGAAAAGACTGATCCAAAACGCTATTAATAGCGTCTTTCAAATGTTGTTCGGCATTGTAAACCGGCATGAGAACTGTCAGAATCGATTGTCCCATGAAGAACAAAATTAGAACTCCGGAAAAATTTCTGAAAGTGGCTATTGCAATTCTCCGCGAATTGATTTCACGAAAATCTTTGACGTTTTCTCTAATCGAGGTTTTTCTGACAAGAGATTTTCATAAGACAAATACGTCTTGAATACGCTCCAGCCCAAGTGAGCATGGTTGGAGCAGGTCTCATACCATTTATTGTTCAATGTTCGAGAAAGCCATTCAGAATTCAAATAGGAGCTGTTGTTGTTGGACACTATCATGTTGCTAAGTAAAGTGCCCAAACTTTTCAGTTGCTCCAAAGTCAAGTTGTCAACCTGATGATTCATTTGCATAAAGGCTTCCAATTGGTTTGGGCTTACATTCAAACCTAGTTCATGGAACAACTCCGTTCTTATTCGAATACTGTTGCTTTTCTGTGTTGACGCCTGTTGTTTCGAAATATTACTGTCGTGTAATCTGTATCGAAGTAAAACTTCTGGAACATTTGCAAGTTGACTTACCATGGCAAATTGCCCCCACAGCTTATAATCTTCTGCATGTGGGTAATCCAGATCATATTTCAGACCGTGCTCTTTTATTACGGAAGTTCTGAAAATAGTGGAAGGGTGAATGATCGGGCATTGGTATAGTGACATGTACTTGAGACTTTGGTGGTCTGTTGGGTATCTGACCACGGAAGAAACATCACCGAACGCTTCATACCAGGTTCCGCATAACCCTACTTCGGGGTGCTCTTCCATGAACGATACCTGCGTTTCTATTCTTTCTTTGATGGCAATGTCATCAGCGTCCAATCTTACGATGTACTTTCCTTTGGCAAGGCTAAGACCTTTGTTCAGCGTGGCAATGAGTTTCAGGTTTTTCTCGTTCCGAACAAGTTTAATGCGTTGGTCGCTGAAGGATTCCACAACGGGTACGGATCGGTCCGTAGATCCATCATCAATTATCAGTAACTCAAAATTTGTATAGGTCTGTTCAAGAATGCTTCGAACGGATTGCTCCACGAAGTCCTCGGCATTGTACATTGGGATAAGTACTGTGACCAACGGCTGATTCATCCTTTGTTCAGGTGTTTTTTGAGCAGGTGAATTTTTGAGAAGAGGCTGATGTAGGCAGTATTCAGCTGAACAATTCTTTTCACTTGTCCTAATCGGGCAAGTGCCTTTAACAATCGGTCATTGCCCTCCAAGTTGAAGAACGCTCCCAGCAAAAGGATCGTTAAATCACTTTTTGCATTATTTGCCAGGTACACGGCTCGATTGAACCAGAACGGAAGACGGCCATTCTCTGGCATTTCTCTTCCTGCCAAGCAAGATGTGTATATGTCAAGATATGCCTTTGTCTGCCCAAAACCATAGAATAATCTACGCAGATACCTCCAATTGACCCTGCCTTTGGGCAGATGATGCATAAAGAAGATCTCTGGGTTGAAAACCAATTCGTAACCGGCCATTCTGAAAGCATAGCACAATTCAGTATCACCACCAGACATGAGGGTTTTCCCAATTCTATCCGAAAGAAGACCGGTGAAACCCGCACCTCGGATTTTTTCCATGACATCCATACGCAAGGCTAATCCTGCACCATAAAGGTGTTCGATGGCTTTGCCGTTGTTTGATTGCGGACCAATGGCATAGCAATAATCATATTCCCAGAACCAAGCGGGAGCGGTAGCCTCCAAAGCTGCAATTCCAAGGCCACCGACCATGCCTGCGCTCGCGTTTTTTTTGAATGCGTTCCAAATACCTTGGAGATAATCGGAGCAAAGACTGTTGTCGTCATCCACCATCAGTACAATATTGTACGTGGCTTCTTCGAAGCCCTTGTTGCGGGCGTTGCTCAGTCCGGGTTTTGGTTCGAAGACCACTCGATTTGAAACTGGGGTTTCGGCTTCCGCGAGAAGCTTTTTGGCAAACTGTGCTGTACCATCGGTTGAATTGTTGTCAATTACAATGATCTCCCAATTGAAAGAGCCATCCGTTTCCTGCTGAAGTATATGCTGTAGCGTAGGTTCAATTCTACTCGTGCTATTATAGCAGCAAACGATGACCGAAATGCCTTCGTTTTTCATCTGAACACCAGTATTTTCAATTCAAACCACGTTTTCCAAAACTTACCGTGCTGTTTCTGTCCCCGATAAAAATAGAGGAGCTTGTCCAGTTGTTTTCGAATGGCTGATGCATTGGCGTTTTTGAAAGAATCACCCACGATTGAACGAATCAGCCTTAGTGCCTTTAACTTGTTCTGAAGTTGTTTTTCTTCTTTGATTCCAGACCAAACACCTCCATCATGCTTGCGATATGTAGATGTTTTTTCAGGCAGATAGATGTAGTCGCCTTTTTGGATGAGAAGCGTGTGCAGGATCCAATCTGCAAACGGACTTTGAAAATACGCTGGTGGAAAATCTTGGAAACAAGAACGTCTGAAAACCAATGTGCAGGTTGGAACCGGGTTGAAGTTCAGTTCGAAAAAGTCTTTTGCTGATAAGATCTCAAACTCTGTGTCCACGTAAGCATACGGACTGACCGAACCATCTTCATTGAGTACATCAGCATTACTGAAACAAGCGGAAGCGTTTGGGTTATTCTCAAGAAGATCGATCTGTTTCTGCAGTTTCATCGGGTCGTTCCAGATGTCATCTCCTTCGCAAAGAGCAATGTATTTTCCGTTGCACGCCTTGATTGTTCGTGCCCAGTTGCCGTGCATTCCCAGGTTCTTTTCTTTCTCAAGAATTCGAATTCTTGAGTCCTGGCTTGCCAGCCTTTCAATTATGGTCAGGGTACTGTCTGGCGAACTGTCGTCTCCAACCACAATTTCGTACGGAACATTCAATTGTTGTCGCATTGCCCCCGAAAGAGTTGCTTCAATAAAAGCTTCCTGCTTATAACTGATGATGCATACGCTTACAACAGGGGTCATTCGGTAGGGTAAAACGAAAGGTTTGTTCAGTTTAACTGGAGTAACCGATGAGTTTCAACGTTCGGTCAATCATGCCAATGATGAGTCTGCTCAATGGAGTTTTTTGGGTTGCGAAAGACCAGCGCATGTATCGGAAAATCAATCTGTCAAACTTCCCTCTAGGGTCTTTGAATCGTTCTGGGTTTTCTTTTTTACCAGTGGCGAATTGAACCCAGTCTTTTCCCCAAATATTGGTCATACGAAAGTATTTGGTTCCGAATTCATCCAAGTATTCTAATAGCCGATAGTCGTGTGAGTAGTCATATCCGTAAACGGCTGAGGTTACGTCAATTCCTAATTCATTGTACCCGTTGAACCAACTGTCGTTTACGGGAAGTACGGCTGGTTTTTGAAGAGGAGGGGAGTATTTTCGGAAAATGTTTGGGCCAAACTGCCCTTTCCCTACCTTTTCGTATGCTCTATACCATCTCGACTTACTCTCTTGCCTTTCCGGGTTTGTCAGTTGATAATGCAGCAATTTGATTTCGTTGCACCTCAGGATCGTTATATCGTAGTTTGGCCAAGGAACACGGCCCATATGCATTACGCTACCTGTCAGAGTCGATGTTCCATCGTCCACGAATCCTACTTCTATCATGTTGCTTGGACTGTACGTTTTCATATCCGCATGAAGGTTGGCCCATGGCATTCGAACAATCGAACCGGCAGGCAGTTCAAGAATGGTCTTCCATTCTGAAGAGGTCAGAAAATTGGCCGAGAAAAGTTCATCGGCATCCAAATTCATGATGATGCGCTTTTCTGCTTCAACTTTTCTCGCTGCCTCGTACAACATGGAACGCATAACCAGTTCGTTCCAGTCTTTATTAGGGCTGTTTACGATGGTGACCTTTTCGTGACCCTGAAGGATTTCCAGTGTGTTGTCCGTTGATTCTTGATAGCCTGCAATAATGTGGTCAGCCCAAACGCTTGCACACCTTAAGAACCGGTGCAATTCAAAGGCTTCATTGACCACTGGGGTCAGGCAGATCAATTTGGTTCCCTTTGGTTTGGTAAATCGCATATTGGTACCTAAGAACTGAAAAATTATTGTTTTCTACTCAAACTGAAGATGATAATAACTCCTAAACAGAGCGATGACGTAGCCGATAAACATAATCCCTTATGATCTGAGCCTGATTTCTGTGGTTGAACTTCAAGGAGTTAGATAAGGACCTTAGGAGCCATCCCAAGGAGTTGAAATACTTTTTGTTACGAATTTCCATGAAAGCGTATTCCAGATAATACCACCAATTATTCTGAAGAAAATGTTTGCTGATCGGAGAACCAAAATAATCCGCTAAGAATGCATTCATGTTCATGCCTTTAGTGAGCGTGTCCAGTTCAGTAGTTGCACGGGTCATGCTTGCTGAATGCACAGTGTAGCTTGCTGTCACCTCGTCTATGAAATAGAGTCTTCCCTGTTTTCCAGCTACGCACCACATGAAAAAGTCTACGTGAAACAGACCTTCCAGTTTTGGTACTGCGGCAAGTACTTCTTTCATGATGCTACTTCTCATGAGAACAGTACATGTTGGAATGCGAAACTTACCGCGAACGTATCCTGCCATGTCTAAGGTTCTCGGAGGTTTATCCTGGTGGTAAAACGGAACATTTAAACCGTCCTTGACTTTTACTGCATCCGTGAAGACAAGGGAAACGTCAGGCTGAGCATTCAGCACGTTCACCTGCTTTTGTAACTTGTCTGTCGTCATCCAGAAATCGTCACCTTCAAGGGTGGCTATGTAGTCAGCACCATGATCAATGCATTGGTGGTACAGAAAGAATCCGTTCTGCGTGGCTCCTTTGTTCGGGTCATTCAAAAAAAGCGTGATTCTATCTGGGTGTTCTGAAGCCAATCGTTTACAGATATCACGGGTGCCATCTGGCGAATTGTCTTCTGCAATGAAAATGTCGAAAGGGAAATCTGTCTGCTGCGCAAGGACGGATCGGACGGCTTTTTCTATGTAAGCTTCGTGCTTGTAGGTTACTATCCAAACAATAACCTTAGGGTAAGATGGTTCAGCTGGGCTGCTCATCTCTGTAGAAGATGATATTGAACAGGTTCGGCTCGTTCGGTACTTGGTGCCTAGAGTTTTCTCTGAAGCCATGTTCTGCAAGGTTCTTTACGACAAAATCATAACTCTCATCTTCAACTTGCAACTCATAAATGACTCCCGTGAGTTGAGGTCCTGACAAAACCTTCTGCGCACCTCGCATAAAAGGTATTTCCGAACCATCAATATCAACTTTGAGATAGTTTGGTAACGGAATGCCCAATTTGACAACTGCGTCATCAAGGCTTATCAACTTGATTTCTTGCACCGTTTTGAAATCGAAGTCAAGATCAGCTCGTTTTTCACCACTGTCCACTACTTTTTGATGACCTCCGGCCCAAGGTTGACCAATGTTCATGCGTCCTTCCTTCGTTTGGTCACTTACGCCATAGTTCAGCGGGGTTATAAGCGAACCGTCTATTCCATTGAGTTCAATATTGCTGGTCAGCACCTTGAAGTTTTCCTGCTCTGGTTCGAATGACACACATCTAATTCCATGGAGGGCAGCATAAACGGAGAACCGGCCTTCACAGGCACCGAGGTCGTACATCACATCACCTTCCTTCATCTTGTCGATGAAATCCAGGTTCTCAGTCTCGTAGTTCATTCTTGAGCATAGTTCCAATGACCGAGTATGTGCCATCAGTTTCATTGGAGTCGAACGTACCTTGGTTTCTACCGTTTTCATTTAAATGTTGCTTTTACCTGTTCCAAGCTGGGAAAGTCTGGGGTTAGTTGCTCACCGACCGGACGGTAAATGTAAGCATGTGGGTAACCTCTCTGTACAAAGGTCGGTTCATTGAGGTCGTTGTAGCGGAAATGTGTACTCCACCGTGGATTTTCGCTGGTGTTCTGTCCGCTCTGATGAATGAGAAAGCTGGAGAAGAAAAGTGCATCCCCTGCTTTTACTTCAACCGATACCAGCGATTTCTCCTCCTCGGGCGTTAGCTTCACCATACCAAAACCTTGGTGTAAATGGTCTGTTCTGAGCCCCATCAAGTGGCTTTTCGGTAGCACTTGAAGGGCACCCAACTCCAACGGAACATCAACGAGTGGAATCCAGACTACCATTGAGTTCAAAGAACCTTGCATGCTACGCCAATCCTGATGTGCATCGACTTGATAGTAGACCTTTTCTTTAGCCAGATTTGGATGATTGAAGAATAGTACCGGGCGAGTGCTGACAACAGGAACCTCCATTCCAAGGGAACGGATGGTTCTAACTATGCGTTCATCCAAACTCAAGCGGTGTAGGTCAATCAGATGCTGAACTTGCTTTCCACAATTACTGAGGCACTGAAAGTCTTCTTGAAACAACCTGAACAAGGCGGAATTAAAGCCCTTTTCAGAGATGTCTTTCAGCAAGGTGGAGTCGTTGAAATAACCTTTTGCTTGAAATTGTTTCAGGAAAACCCCCTTGGCTTCATTAAGAATGTTTGCGACTTCACCTGTATCGAA
Source organism: Flavobacteriales bacterium (assembly GCA_016124845.1). Lineage (NCBI taxonomy): Bacteria > Pseudomonadati > Bacteroidota > Flavobacteriia > Flavobacteriales > Flavobacteriales bacterium. The sequence goes on along the minus strand of WGMW01000009.1, from coordinate 197,815 downwards.
AAACGATTGTTTGAGTACATATCCGTTCTCATTATAAAATTCCAGTTCGCTCATTTGCTTTCAATTAGAATTCCACTCAGCATATCCGAATCCGCTTTTGCCAAATCCGTTTCCGTTGTAAAACATCAACAGCCGACCATCGACTTCTACCACATAAGGATATGAGATCATTTGAGAGTCCCAACTGACCTCGCTCACGTCTATTCCTGAAAGTTCATCTTTTCTGATCCAATTAATTCCATCCGTTGACTCAGCATAGCCGATACGGTACGTATTGTCTGGATTGTTTCTGTAATCTGTGGCTTTCCTTTTGCCAAACCACATTTTGTAAATGCCGTCAGTGCGGATAACACTGGCACTTACGAGACCACCTTCATCATCCTGCAATTCGATGGCTACAGTACCTGTTTGGTTCCAGTTTCTCCCATCATTCGATTCTGCATATTTGATATTGTAAAGCGGTTCGGGTTTGCCTTCCATGTTCGTCCAACCTGTACAAGAGAGGTACCATATCTTGAAACGTGAATTCTCGTGCATGACAAATGACGTCCCGGAAAAGTATGGTTCTATTGCATTTACGGTGATGATCGGGCCTTCAGAAACTCTTGAAAATGTGATTCCTCCATCAGAACTTACAGCTAAGCCAACTGCGTTCTGGTAAGGAACCGTTCCGCGTGTGGTCCAACCTATGTAGTATAGGTACTTAAGTTCACCGACATTAAGAATGCACGAAGGCATGATCCCGCTGTCATCAAATGTTCCTAATTGGCCAAAATCGAATAGGCACTTGTCGTGGACATAGGTGAGCTTCAAAGGGTTTTCTTTATCCGTTTCGATGAACGAAATATTGCTTTTACCCTCCACATTTCTTGTTGCATAATAGATGCGCAGACGGTCTGCCAACACGTCTACTACAGGAACCTGAGCATGGCTCTTATTCCATGCTTGGCTTCCATCAACATTAAAGACAAGCCCTTTCTTGATCCACACGGTCAGAGGTCTTTCGTGGATTTGTCAGTCGAAATCCCTGGATTCCCCTTGTAAAAGCTCCAAGGCTCAGTATTTCTGGTTATTGCCGCTGCCATGGCTACGAATGTGCCTTCGGCTAATGTTATACCATCTCGTATGGTACTATTTACACCAAGGAGACAATAGTTTTCGATCACGCAATGGCCCGAAAGAACCACATGTGATGTGAACATTACATGATCCTTGATAACTCCGTGATGCCCAATATGATTGCCGCTCCACATCACAACGTTGTTGCCAATGGTAGTGAACGGTTGTAGCGTATTGTCTTCGAGAATGAAGCAATTGTCACCGATTTTATTATCGCAAACAGTTGCTTTCGTACTTATGTAAGAAATACATTCATATCCCTTTTCCTTTATGGCCAAGTAGACCTCTTCACGAAGACGATTCATTCTATTGGGAGCCATAGGTGCAAAGAACTTGAACTCCGATGGAGGATAGATGTGCTCCACTTCTTCAAATGCAACAACTGGAAGTCCGCGAAACTCTTTGCTTTCCGGGAGGTAAGATGCGTTCACAGAGAAAGCCACCACTTCGTGGTCAGAGTCGTTTGTCAGGTAGTAATGGGCCAGTTCGGCAAAATCTTGAATTCCAAATACGACAACTTTGGCCATGTCAGTTTTTGTAAACGTAAACGGTGTATTCGTAGAGTCCGTAATCGTTGCGGATAACGAAGTTACGGGTTAGGTTCTTGACCAGAAAGTCGGTCAGTTTATCAAGAGAGACATGGAAAAGGTCCTCGCGCTCCCAATCAACGTTCTTAGACATTACGTTGAAGGCGATCCCTTTATCGGAATAGTCAAAAACCACCTTGAGCATGTTGGTGAAATACTCCCACATTTCATCAAAGGAAAGTTCTCGTTTTTCGGTGAAAACGCCATTCATTACAATGAAATCGAATGTTCTTCCGATCGGTGTTTCAAGAATGTCCAAACAGTAAAAGGTGTTGTTCGGGAACTTCGATCGGGCAACATCAACAAACTTCTTGGAAATGTCCAGTCCGCTGTATTCAATTTTTATTTCAGTATTGCCCGAGATGTACTCCAGTAGATGACCAGTGCCACAGCCAAAGTCGAGAATGGAGGTGGTTTCATTAACATCATGAAACGTGGCAATTCCCAACATCACCGAATATCTAACCTCAGCATCCTCCGGATTTGGCCAGTCAACTCCCTTGTGAGTGTCGCCATGCTGGTCAAGACAATCTTCGTAATGCTTTACAATTTTGTCGTACTTCTTGGTCATATCAGCTGATACTGGTTCAACAGATTTCGGGTCTGCTCAACGGAGTTGAACATAACGACATCAATAATGGAAAGACCTTTCACAAATTCATTTTTACCCTGTGTGTAGCTGATGTTGTCAGTCTTTAGGAAATGAAGTTTGATACCATCACTTTCAAATTGAGATTGATTGTACAGGTCGGTTCCTCCAATTGCGTTAATGTATGTATTAGCTTTTTCCTTTTTGCAGATGTCAATAATTCGTTCTACTCCTTTCAGTTCAGAGCCATTGTAAGTTTTGGAACTGCTGATGATGGATGTTTCGATCTTCAGGTACTTACAGATTACTTCCAAACTGTTTCTGGCGTAGTCTGATATCATGTCAGAATCATTCATGAAAGCGGATTCAATCAAAGGGTAAACTTCATCGAAATGAGGTGCTGACTTGTAGGCATGCCTTATCGTGGTCAGAATCTTTTCGCGCCATTTTGTGTTCGGGTCAATCCTTATTTCATTGATGAGTTTGTTCTGACTGACCCCAATAAGTGGCACAGTAAACATGTGGTCGTTTCCGTTGAGAAGAACTCGGTTCCGGTTTATCCACCCGCGTTTAATGAAGTTCACATCATCAAACACCACAAACCTATCCACCGCATGGATAAGCTGAAAATACCCGATGTACGGAAAGAGATACGGTTGCATTATTGCCACCCTCATCACTCTTTTTTTACGCGTTTCATCTCCACGGAGATGTAAATTTTATCACCCGTTTCCTTGTCAATAAAGTAAGCGTTCTTGTAGGGTGGGTGGGTTAGCGCTCTTAACTTATCAATGGTTTCTCCAACAGTTGAGGTCTGATTCAGGTCAAGTTGCTGAAGTGCGTAATAGTCTTTTTTGTAGTTGAGATTTCCCGTTTCGCTCGGGCTGAATGTCTTATAGTTGCCAGTAAGCATGGGCATGAACCACTCCTCCAACAGGTCGTATTCCGCCTGAATGATCTTGGGGTAGACCGTGCCTGAAGTGTCTTCTGGGAGAATCTCAATCTGTTTCTGGGCTATTATCGGCCCATTATCGATCTTCTCATCAATTTCATGAATGGTAGCGCCAGCGGGAAGTCCATTGGCAATGCTGAACACTCCCGGATACCAACCGCGGTTATACGGATTAAGACCAGGATGAATATTGATGCAGCGCAGATGGCGTACAATTTCTGCTGGAAACAGTTGACGGCAATGGTAGGAGACCACAACATCGAAAGAGGTCAATATCCACTCAACATTTTCTTTGATGTTCAACGAAGTGACCGCTGGACTCACATTCTTCAGTTCTGTTTCGCTGCCAGGTGAGCAGTGAACGGAGAGTGTGGCAAATGAATCGCACTTATGAATTGCGAACAGCTTCCTGAAATGTTCGATCTGAAACCCAATGTCAGAAATGAGTAGGATTCTGGTCATTTGACAATATCAATGATTGCTGACCCGATCGTATTCACCACATCAGCGTTGTGATCTGAAGAAAGTGGAAGACAAAGAATTCTCCTGCTTATGTCTTCGGCAACAGGCATTTCTACATGTTTGTGCAGATATGGAAGCTTGTTCAACGAAGGGTAGAAGTAACGTCTCGGATAAATGTTCAGCTTTTGAAGCGCATCAAGCACTGAAAGCAGCGTTTCTTCCGAATCGAAAACTACAGGATAGTATGAGTAATTGTGTTTGATTCCTTTCTTGATGTCCAAGCGTTTGACCGATTTTACAGGAGTGAAAATCTTATCATAAAGGACTACCGTTTTTTTCCGATTTCTGAGAATTTCATCCATACATGGAAGAATGCACAACCCCAAAGCAGCATGTATCTCCGACATTTTTGCATTAATGCCCAATCCCCAGAACTCTTCTGGTCCGCGGTGCCCAAAGTTTCCATGGTACCATAATTTATGAGCGAGTTCATCATTATCGGTTACTACTGCACCGCCCTCGCCCGTGTGAAACACTTTGGTTGCATGAAAGCTGAGCGTTGAAACATCTCCGTAGTTCAAGAGTGACTTTCCATCCAGTTCAATACTGAAAGCATGTGCAGCATCGTAGATCACCTTTAGGTTGTGTCGGTCTGCGATCTCTTGTATCAATTCCACGTTACATGGAATACCATAAACGTGTGTTGCAAGAATGGCCGAGGTATTCTCGGTTATTGCTGCTTCGATCTTGGTTGCATCAACACAGAAATCGTCTCTGTCAATGTCTACAAAAACAGGTGAGCAATTTTCCCATACAATGGATGATACCGTTGCTACGTATGAGAATGGAGTTGTAATGATCTCGCCAGTTAGCCCCAAGGCCTTAATGGCAAGCTGTATGGCTATCGTCCCGTTAGAGACCAGCTGCAAGTGTTTTACTCCTAAGTATTCTTTCAGTTTATTCTGAAGCTCAACATGTTTTGCCCCCACGTTTGTCAACTGACCGGACTTCCATATCTCTCCGATCATCCGCTGGTATTCATCCAGCGGAGGCAAGTGTGTTTTGGTTACGTTAATGCGGTCGGCCATTGGTGGGAAATCGATGCAATATAAGATTTGGCTTGGTTAGGACATTCAGCACAAGTCATCTTCTGCGCCTCATTTCGTACAACAGCTTTTTGCATATCGTTCTGACGAGAAATGAAGTTAGAAATGAATAAGGCCATGAGTCGTTGTAGTGGGCGTAACGGTGACCTACATAAGTGGAGAACTCATTATTGTGACCCTTTTCCTTCCAATGTGCGAGCAGGTTGACCTCAATGCCCGACCTCCACCTTGCGTAAGGAAGGGATATTTGATCTCGTCTGCTATGCTTTTCAATCTCTTTCCACCAAATTGTTCTCAGTTCACTCTGCAAATAAGTTTTGAGATTAAATACCATTATTGTGGTTTCGTGCAGACCGAAATTTGCAGGAAACCCTTCTTTGAAGTAATTGTATACCTGCTTGGTTAGAGTTAACGGATTATCTTTTTTCTGGTCAATACAGGCAATCGTTTCAAGATAAACGCAGTAACGAACGTGATGAAATGCGGATATCCCGTGTTCGTGTCCAAATTCAGCGAGCTTTGCCAATTGATCGCAGTGCAATTGTATACTGGAGTCGTGCCAAATGGCGATGTCAAAATTCTCGATGCCATCAAACCCGTTGATCTTTATGTTCCTGGCGTTTTTTGTGATATCTGAAAAGCGTTTTTCTACCAGTTTCACTTCGTAGTCAGACGACCTCAGATTCGGATTGTCGGTCAGGCATACAAATGTAACATCAAGATTACCAAGCTGTTTCTTGTTGATGAGTTCTGGAGCATCATCTTTATTACCGAAAATGGCCGTATAGACTACGATACGCGGCATTGTCAAGACTACCTTTTGACCGCTTTCACATACATGCACACGAAGCCATCATTTCTTGGAGGAAATTCGGGGAATCTTTTGAGAAGCGTTGCTTCATCAATTTCTTTAATATCGCTGAAACCGGCTTTTTTAATGGCCCACTCTAAGAGTTCGAAATCGTACAGGTTCTTGTGTTCCCCATCCTGATGAAAAAGATGATTGATGATGTGCTGTACGGGCATGTCTCCCAGATCGAAATCTGGAATCCGCTTTTTTCTGTCCTCCAATAATGCAACACCTTTGTCCTTCATGTAGTTGGCGCACACTTTTTGCATGTCTGGACATGATAGCCAAAGCTCACCACCAGATTTCAGAATTCTTTTCAACTCTCGTAAAAGTGGAATGAGTTCTTGGGTGAGCTCCAAGTGCTCAATCACTTCCTGAGATACGATGGCTTCGAAATGGTCTGATGGTAAAGGAAGGACTCCAACGCCAAAGTCCATGTCGAAGTCTGACCCCATAATGTCAGCATTCAAGAATCCTGTCACCTTTCTTCGTCCACATCCTAAGTGAAGCTTGTTTGGTAGTTCACCTTTTGGACGATTGCCCCAATGTCGAGCCTTGAAACGCAGCCAGTCAAAGTCAACCAGCATCCGGTTTCGTTCGGACAGACTTCTGTATATCAGTTTCTTGATCATGGTCGGTTCATTTCAGCTTGGTAACGATTGACGGAATTTCCGGTTTCAGCAGTCCTGGAGTTTTGCCATACCAGTTCAGGTTGTTCCTGTCTTCGGAAATACCGAATACCAGCACGTTATCGATAAGTTTAAAGGTGGTCGATCGGTTTTTAACGAAGGTGACCGTGATGGAGTGCAACTTCTCATTCAGTAGGTGTGGCGGAATAGTAAAACGGACTTTTACCTTATCTCCCTTCTGCGACTTTAGTACCTTACTCGAAGCTTGGAACAAGTGGTCTCGCTCGAAGGAATAGACATGAATGTTCATGTGGAATTCTACTGCCGCGTTGAACAAAACCTCTGCTTCAAGCATGATGGTGCTCTCCGTAGTTATAGGTGTGTCGCTGATTACCTTGGCTGATAGCAGGTGGGCCTCCGATGAATTGTCTACGTCAGGAACTTCATAAACAAGCTTACTCTCGCTATGGTAGTTGGTGTACAGGTAGCGATCAACCACATCATCTGAGTCCGCATTCATTGTAACTTGACCATTTTCTAATAAGATAGCACGCGAACATAGAGAACGTACAGCCTTCATATTGTGGCTTACGAAAAGAACCGTGCGCCCTTCCGCATTCGAAACATCTTCCATCTTACCTATGGCCTTTCGCTGAAATTCGGCATCACCGACAGCAAGCACCTCATCTACGATCAAAATCTCCGGTTCCAGATGTGCTGCAACTGCAAATGCTAACCGCACATACATTCCAGATGAATATCTTTTTACAGGTGTGTCAACATATCTCTGCACACCTGCAAAATCGACTATCTCGTCAAATTTGGAGGTAATTTCAGATTTCCGCATTCCCATAATGGCACCATTCAGGTAGATGTTCTCTCTACCTGTCAATTCAGGATGAAAACCTGTTCCAACTTCCAGAAGACTTGCAATCCTTCCTTTGGCTTTGATTGTCCCAGAAGTTGGTGCTGTAACTCTGGAAAGTAGTTTTAGAAGTGTACTCTTGCCTGCTCCATTTTTGCCAATGATTCCTAAAACTTCCCCTTTTTTAACTTCAAAATCTATATCCCGAAGTGCCCAGACGTAATCACTGTTTCCCGTAGAGGAACGATCATTGGCCTCACCGATTTTCAGGTAGGGATCTTCTTTTCCTCGAACTCGGTACCACCATCCGACCAGATCTTCGCGCAAGGTCCCTGCACCGACCATTCCAAGCCTATATTGCTTGGAAAGGTTTTCAACCTTAATGACCACATCGCTCATCAGACAGTATCCATAAATGTTCGTTCCACACGATGGAATGTTACCAAACCAATAAACAGAATGATCAGTGTGAAAATTCCGCTATATACCACCTCAGCTACCGAAACAGTCCCGTTTCCGGTAAAACCGAGCCTGAAGGCTTCAATGATCGGAGCGATGGGATTCAGCCTGACCGCCCAAACAAGATTGCCTTTGAGAGCGGATGCCGGATAGATGATAGGGGTAACATACATCAGCAGAGTCACTCCGAATCCAATGAAGTTCTTAAGGTCACGATACTTCGTGGTAAGGGCGGAAACAATAATTCCAAATCCCAACGATAGACCGCTCATCATAAGAACGAGTAAAGGAAATGCAAACACCCACTTTGTAAAATGTAAGCTGGTCTGCTCAAATATCAAGTAATATCCAAGAAAGGTCAGGAACATCAACATCTGAACTCCGAATTTGAACATGCCGGAAATAACCATGGAGATAGGGGCCACCATTCGGGGAAAATAGACCTTGCCAAAAATGGCCGCGTTTCCGGTAAACGTATTTGATGTACTTGTAAAACTGACCTGAAAATAATTCCAAAGTGTGGTGCCTGCCATATAAAATACCAACGGAGGAATACCATCAGTATCAATACCGGCAATCGTGTTAAAAACAAAATTGTACGCAATGACAGTGAAAATTGGTGCAAGGAAGAACCACAACGGACCAAGCACGGTCTGTTTGTAAACTGCCACAATGTCCCTTCTCACGAAAATCCAGATCAGGTCGCGGTAATCCCAGATCTCATCGAGTTTAAGGTCAAGCCATTTTGACTGCGGCTTGATGACGAGCGACCAATTTTCTTCTGTGCCTGTAGCCATTCCGAATGCGCCCAAAGATAGTATTTCGGCTACGCGATTCGCGCAAGAAATGAATAAGCGAGGTAAGCACCTCGTTTAACATTCTTCAGTTTCAATGGGCTGGCAAAAATACCAGCTGTCAAAAAAGATAAAAACGACTTTAGATTTCCTTCATTGATTGCTTCAGCAGCTTTCCTGAAAGAAAGTTCGGATGGTTGGCTTTCAATTTTGGATTGCCATTTCTCCCTCAAAGACTCCGGTTCAGATAGCAGGGCATTACCAACCAGCAGTTCTTTTCTTATCTCCTGATCGATCTCTTTTGCAAAATACTTGAGCGGATTCCGGTTTTTTAGGTGAAGCTGATTTGCATGTTTGCGGTAGAAATACATGGGTTCTGACACGTGCTTGCCTTTTCCTTTCCTGCTCAATTGGAATAGCCAATGGTAATCCTCACCTCCAATTTCTTTAAAGAACGGATGGTAGCCACCAACCTGTTGCAGCAGCTTTTTTCGAAGAAAGATCGTAGCACAGCAGATGGTCGGGTAATAGTTTGGATCCGTTGCGTATCTGTCGTAATCAACCGATACCTGTTGTTCCGAAAGTTGCCGCCCCGATTCGTCAATTTTGGAATGATCCGTGGTCAGAAAATCCAATTGCGGGTCAGATTCGAATGCCGCCAAACAGGTTGAGATCCTATTCTTGGAACAGGTGTCGTCCGCATCCAGAAATGTAATGAAGTCACCTTGTACTTTCTCAAACAATTCATTGCATGTAATCAGATAACCTTGGTTTTCCCGATGTGCTGAGATTTTGATTCGTTCATCGCAGAATGACTCGATGATTTCATTGGTAGAGTCTGTACTCGCATCATCCAGAATCAATAATTCCCAATTCTGATGATCCTGATTCAGAACTGATTCGATGGAGTTTGTAATGAATTTCCCCGCATTGTAAGCAGGCATCAGAATGCTGACTAATGGTCCCGTAGTCATCGTAGCGTGAATTTGGCCGATGCGATACGGGCAATCCATTCCAACTTCTGCCGTTCGGACAATCGGGAACCTTTTTTCACCACGTCAAAAAAGAGTTGGCATACCTCCAGCGCGTTCTGGTCATAAGCACCTACCATCAGATGCCACGCAAAGTTGGATAACAGTTCTTCTGCGTTCAGGCCGGATGGAGGTTGGTAGCTGACAGATTCAGGGATCGGATGAAGTGAAAGGAAGTGCGCAATTACCTCTGGCAGTTCAAAATTGGAAAGAAGCGCATGGTAAATGCCGTATTTCTCGGCTCGCATTTGCTCAGCCTGAGAAGAGGATTTTCCGCCCTTGTGAACCAAGAATTCTGACAGAACCGTATCAGTGGTTTGAATGTGGTCTTGCCCGAATTTCAGCAGAAAACGGAACCACAGATCCATATCCAAACAGAGGTGGAGGTTTTCGTTCAGATCGCCCAACTGTTCCACGGTTTCTGTTCGGTAAAAGACGGATGGCTGCCCCATGCTGTAGTTGCCCAAAGTGGCTGCCAATGAATCCCAAATGCGCGCAGAACCTTCCGCAACGGTATCGTTTTTCTCGTTAATGTGTCGGCATTTGCCAACCACCACTTCGGTGTCTGGTTTTGCGGTTTCAAGAACAGTTTGCAAAGCATTCTCCGTCAGTTGGTCATCTGCGTTCAGCCAGTTGAACCAAATTCCAGTTGTCCGTTTCAATCCTTTGTTGATGGCATGGCCTTGTCCACGGTCAGGCTCGCTTACCCAAAACGCAAGTTTGTCTTCGTGTTTTCGGATGATGTCAACCGTTCCGTCAGTGCTGCCACCATCAATGATAATGTGTTCAACATCCACGTTTTGCATGGCAACCGATTCGATGCATTTTTCAATGGTCGAAGCTTGGTTCAGCACCGGTGTTATGATGGAGAATTCGGGCATTTCTTGCGCTTGAAAGTCGTCAACTTTGTGAAAGTTGACGACTTTGGAGAGACAGATAATGACCAAGATACGTGTTGACAATTGATTCTATAGAACATATAGAACACGTTTCCTTGTCTCTTGTCTCTCTACCTCTTGTCTCTGATTGCAACGCAGCAATCAATTTCTCGCACAGGTCATCCGCGCTTTCCGCTTCATAAAGCCACTCTTTTTCTTCCTCATCCATCAATTCAGGAATACCACCAACCAAAGAACCGACCAAGCTTTTACCCACAGAATGCGCTTCCAAAATGGTGAGCGGAGCATTGTCTTGCAAACTTGCCTGGATCACTAAAAGTGATTTTTCTATGAAGGCCAAGACATTTTCTGTTGACTGTTTTTCTATGATGAAAAGCGTTCGGTTTCCGACTTTTTCGGTTTTCGGTTCGCCCCCGAGAACAATCAGGTCACAACCGTATTCTCCCTGTGTTTCATTGGCTTTTTTCCACGCCTTTTTTAGCGTAGCAAAATCCTTGTAGGGATTCGTTTCAGGCCGATTGGCCACAAAAAGAATGAAACGCTTTGATGGAATTTCAATCTCACTTGGGGCTACTTTTTCAATGGAATTCGGAACGAAAAACGGCCGGATGCCATGAGCATTGAAAAACAATTCGCGCATCCATTGGCTTGGGGCGGTGAAACAGAAATTACTATTGGAAATCACCTCGTGTCGATGGGTGAATTCCTTCTGCCATTCTAACAATTCCAAGAGATTCAGTTTTTCTGGCTCCGGTTCGAAAGGATGTTCTGTACTTCCTGTTGCCAGCCAGGAATCATGCAATGTGAAAAACACGGGAATGCTTCGTGAGATTTCGGACAATACATCCAACGGAATCGAAGTCCCGTGGAGGTTGTGGATATGGATCACATCGGGTTGAAAGTTCTCAATCTGCGATTTCCAATCCGCAATCTCTTGGATGGAATCTAAATCCGATTTTTTGACCTGAACCAGCAACTGCGAATCATGTCCAAGTGCTAACAATTGTTCATGAAGCGTAAACGCAATTTTCTCCGCGCCACCGCCCATGTCGGTTGAGTTGATGATGAGGATTTTCCACCTCCGTTTTTCCTTTTCTCCTTTTTCTTGAAACGATTTCGAAGAAGTATTTCCGGGTAAATTCGACCGTCTCGCCAATTCCCATTCCACTTCAAATTCGCGGTCGGAATGGAGCTTTTGTGAACCGATTTTCAATGGTTCATTAGAGACTTCATTCACTATCCAATTCGGTTTTGAGTTAATGTTCGTTCCACTATTTTCAAAACCAATGTTCTCAACCAGATTCCGTTCAGGAATCACAGCCACACCTTGGTTCATGAGCATGTGGGCATTCCATTGATAATCCCATGTATCGATTTCTCCACGCAATGATTTTCGTGTCAATTCAAGTCGTGATGCGGCCAATTTCGTAGGCCCGAATGCGCGTTCAAAACCTCGACTCGAAATGAAATGGTCAAACTCAGGAAGTTCGGAGTTGAATGTTTGCCAGCGGTCTTTCCAAGTGGCCCAGCCCCAAACGGTACCGATACGCGAGAAGAAATGGCCGCCTTCGGTTTGCCATTCACCCAGCGGATTGTTGCCACCGACCATCATCACTTTCCGCTCATCGCGATAGCGGTTCAGCAGTTCTTCTACGAATGGAAAAAAGTGCGGACATGGAAGACAATCATCTTCCAAAATGATGCCTTCGTCAACCTGATTGAAAAACCAGTCAATTCCGGAAATGACTGCGTGCTTGCAGCCAAGATTCTTATCGGAAAAGCGTTTGCTTTTGAAGATAGTATCGAAGCGGTTCAAAACCGATTCCACTTCTTCGGTGAGCATTCTGTCTTCAGCGTTTTTCGGTCCATCAGCAGAAACGAAAACGTTCTTTACATCACATTGCTGCAACCGTTTCAGGACCATTGAGGTCTGCTTCGGGCGATTGTAAACCAGTAAAAGAATGGGCGTTTTCACTACAGCTGCTTAATGTCGAAATCTGTGATGATTGATGCTTGAATTGCATCAGGATTGTGGAAGCCGTAAGGCGTAAATGGAGCAACGGTCAGCGTGGCAGCATTTTCTTGCCAAAGCAACTGCTGTTCATCTTGGCCGATGTAAACTGAAACGTGGTAATTACCTGCTTTCAACTGATGATTGAAGGCCAGTTCGAGCTCTAACGCTCCGTTTTTGGGAATCAATGTTTTGCCCAAGAATCGGTTGCTGAAATGATAGAGTGGCATGCCATCTTGTGTGCTGATGTTGATGCCGAGGTCCAGTTCGGAATCGGATGGGAGCTCATGAAAATGGAGGAGAATTCTTGTATAGACCCCCTCCCTCCGCCTCAGGCGGAGTACTCCCCCTTTCAAGGGGGAGAGCTGGTTCGCTGATCCAGCGTCAGAGCGAAGTGACAGCTCCCCTCCTGGAAAGGAGGGGTTGGGGGAGGTCATCACTTCAATTCTCTTCACAAATCTTATTTCGTCAAGTGCATTTCCCGTTCGGTTCGAATCCAAATAAAAGTCAATCGCTTCCTCTGTCGGTCCATCGTAGATAATCTCGCCAGCATTAAGCACAATTGTCCGTTCGCAGAGTTTTTTCACTGCACTCAGATTATGTGAGACGAACAGAATCGTTCGACCTTGCTGCTTGAAATCAAAGATGCGCTCCATGCATTTCAACTGAAACATGGAATCGCCCACAGCAAGCACCTCGTCCAACGCAATGATGTCGGTTTTGAGGTGCGCGATGATGGAAAACGCCAAGCGCAGTTTCATGCCGCTGGAGTAAGTGCGCAGCGGTTGGTCGATGAATTTTTCCACGCCCGAAAACGCAATGATATTGTCCATTTCTGCTTGGACTTCCTTACGGGAAATGCCGAGAATGGAAGCATTCAGAAAGATATTGTCGCGGCCGCTCAGATCAGGATGGAAACCTGTGCCGACCTCCAGTAGGCTGGAGAACGAGCCGACCACTTTGGCTTCGCCCGAAGTAGGGAGTGTGATGCCAGAAAGCAGTTTCAGAAGCGTGCTTTTTCCCGCTCCGTTGTGGCCAATAATGCCAACTATTTCGCCTTCGTTGATGTCGAAAGAAATGTCTTTCAGCGCGTGGAATTCGCGGTCGCCTTCCGTTTTCAGGAAGTACGATTTCGAAAGCCGTTCTGCGCTGATCACCTTCATACGTTATCTGCCAAGGTTCTTTCTGTTCTTCGGAAAAGGATGATTCCGAGCGCTAACCAGATTACGGATTGAAGTAACCATGAAACCATCGGCTGCAAGGTGATTCCGCTTCCGAAACCGCTGCGCAGCAGGTCCATCGCGCCAGCAATTGGGTTGAAGTGATAAGCAGTTTGAAGCGTTGGGTTGCCGATTTCCTGCATCGAATAGAAAACAGGCAGGGCAAAGATCATGGCATAAAGCAGTACAGGAATGGCATGTCTGATGTGCCGATTGGCCACAACCAAACTTGCCGCAATGGCTGACCAACCGAGTGCGGTTGTCATCGCGATAAACACTGAAGTCATCACAAAACCGAGGTTTTCGAACACGAACGGTTGTTGAAAGTAGATTTCAAAACCAAGCACAATCAGCAGCATGATGAGGAAGTCGAATGTGCTTTTGAGAACGGGTGCGAGAATCAAGTAAAACCTCGGAAAGAATGATTTGCTGATGATGCCAGCATTGGATTGAATGCTGTTCACCGCACCCAAAATACTGGAGGTGGTGAAGTTCCAAATGGCCAAACCGCTGATGAGGTAAAGCGAAAATGACATTTCTGAAATGCTTGATGTTCTGCCTGAAAATCGCATCACCGAAAGGATGATCCCGAAATAGACAAGTGGCTGGAAAACAGACCAAAGCAAACCGAAAACGGGTTTCTGGTACTGCACTTTCAGATCTTTCCAAATGAAGAACCACAGCGTTTCGCGCCTTTCTATGAGTTGCCGCAGCCAATCGGAGAACGACTGTTTCGAACGGATGTGACGAATGGGCTTTGCTGCGGACATGAATTCAAAAGTACGATTGACGCATTATGGTCTTATCACGTAACAGGTGTAGATTCCCGTAATGGATTCCCGTGGAATGGCTTCGTCCGCTTGTGGTGAATCCGGTATTATTAGTTTTACTGTGTATTCAGATGGCACTGAACCAAAAATCGATTTGAAATCACCTTTCTCGAGCCATTCTTTCCGTCCCATCAAAGCGGGAAGTGCGGGACCGTAAACCTGATTCTCATCCACAAAAACAGCTTTCTGCGCGTTCATTCTGAAGGAGGTCCAATCGGGTGGAATGATGTAGATGGTGTTCGGCTCTGAGCCTTTCAGTTTCGAAATGACTTGAAATTGTTCCGAGGCTGACTTGGTTTTCTTCTCAATAAACATGTCTGTGATTCCGACCAAGATCAATGCAAAAATCAAAAGTGAATACAGACTATTTGAGTACCATTCAAATTTGTAAAGCCAAACTGTGGAAGCCACCAGGACCGCAGAAAGGGAAAGGTGAATGACCGACCATTGATTCTTGAATTCGGACGAGGAATTCCCGAAAATGCGATAATAGACCAGCATCACACAGATGCTTCCAATGAGTGGAATTACAATCGATTTTAGAAGATTCCAAGTGCCAGCAGAAATCAATTTTGAGAGGAGAACCGAGACCGAAACAGGAATCAGCAGAATTGAAAACCGCCAAGGATTGAGGCTGATCAGCGTTGTGTTTTCTGTGATATACGCAATGGCGGTGAGCACAACCGCAATGCCCAAAATGGTGAGAAAGAGGTTTCGAAAACGTGTATTCCATATTGAGCAGGTGCCCAATGACAGCGCTACCAGTTGAACGAAGAACTTTGGATTTATCCAGTTGCTTGGATTCAGATGAATGTTGCTTTCAAAGCTGGCCAAAACCGCTTGTTCGATTGCCGTTTTGAGCTCCGCTTCAAGAAGGAAAAAGTTGTTTGCCAAATAGATGGAATAGGGGAGAACTGCAGCCAAAAGGACGCTGGATGCCAGGATGGATTTCTTTTCAAACCGTGCTTGAATCAGATAAATGAACGTGAGAATTCCTCCAAGAAAAAGGTAATTGGCGTGGATGGCTGCTGCTGGTGCAACGGCCAAAATGGCCGCGGTAAAATTTCTCCGCGAAGCGAAATAGAAACTCAGCAAAAGAAATACTCCGAAAACGCTGGGTTGCAGGTAGCCGCGAAGCACTCCTTGCTCGGCAATACCGCTGTCCCAAATCCAACGGAGGTCGAGGCCGGAAATAAGATTGAAATACGTTCCCCAAATGGGCGATGAATGGAGAAAAAGGAAGAGTGCCGTAAAGGAAAAAAGTCGGCTTTTGTGGCGATAGATGTTGGCCACTTGGTCGGCAATTCCGAAAAGTGAAAATGAATAGATCGCGTTGAGTAGAACGTAAAGAATAGTTGTCCAGACGTCCAAGAACGCAACAGGAAAAATGGAAATGAGCCAACTGAAAAGTGGGTACGGATCGGAAGATTGGAGTAGTGGGTCGGCTGTAAATGCATTTGGAAGTAAATCGGCCATTCCCCACAGAAAGTAGATGTTTTGGTTGCCTGAGAACAGTTCCTGCATCGGATAGATGATGGTGAGCAGAATGCCCATCATCAGATGCAGAACCAAACGATTGTTCTTCAGGAATTCCATTCTGCTAATTAACGAACCCAAGTGGATAGACCTTCAAGGTTTCCGAAACCTTGAAGGTCTGCTGGTTATTTTCGCGCCATGGAAATCGTTTTTGCAAGCAATAATGCGCACAAATTGGAGGAGGTGCGTTCCAAACTTCCGAAGGAATTCAGGGTGCTTTCGTTGAAAGATGTGTTGGGAGATGTGGATATTCCCGAAACGGGCGCTACGCTGGATGAAAATGCCAGCATTAAATCGCGATACGTGTTTGAGCGAACCGGAAAGAACTGCTTTTCGGACGATACGGGTTTGGAAATTGCTTCGCTGAACGGTGAGCCGGGTGTTTATTCTGCGCGCTACGCTGGCGAAGGCTGTTCTTTTCAGGATAACATGGATAAAGTGCTTGGAAAGATGGAAGGCGTGGAAGACCGTTCTGCCTGTTTCCGTACCGTGATCAGCCTGATCCTGAATGGTGAGGAATATTTTTTTGAAGGTCGTGTAGATGGCGAGATTCTAACTGAAGAACACGGTGAAAAAGGTTTCGGCTACGACCCGATCTTCCGACCTGATGGTTTTAAGGAATCATTTGCCGAAATGAGTTTAGACCAGAAGAACAAGATTAGTCACCGAGGACGAGCGGTTCAGAAACTGGTTGATTTCCTCATGCCATACTGAGATTGCGTTGTTAGGGCGTAAGGATTTACGCCCCTACCATGGCGTCTTCAACAAGTAGTCCGAAAAACTCTTTCAGACTCATTCCTGAATAAGCAACTTGCTGCGGCAGCAGACTTTCTTCCGAGAGCCCAGGAATCGTGTTCACCTCGATCAGATATGGCACACCATCCTGAACGATGTAATCTACGCGTGACATGCCTCGCAGTTTCAATCGCGTGAAAACCCTGCGGGTGGTTTCCTGAATCAGGTCACGTACCGGATCTGGAATCCGCGCGGGCGTTATCTCCTCACTTGCTCCTTCATATTTCGCTTGAAAGTCGAAGTATTCGTTCTTGGAAACGATCTCGGTGAGCGGCAAAGCGGTCACTTCGCCATTGTGGCTGAATACACCGCTGGCAATTTCGGTTCCGTTAATGAACTGCTCAACCACCGCTTCGTCATCATGTTCCAACGCTGTTGCCAAAGCCTCATCGTATTTGTCAGCTTGCTTCAGTTTGGTGATGCCGAAACTGGATCCCATGTTGTTCGGTTTTACGAAACATGGCAGACCGATCTTCTCAAGAATCGCTTTGGAATCCACCGCTTCACCTTTTCGGATCATCACAGAAGCTGCAATGTTCACATCATCAAACTGGCGCAGAAAACCATTGCAATAACTTTTGCTAAAGGTGAGAGAGGAAGCCAAAACTCCTGGAGACGTGTACGGAACTCCCAGCATGTCCCAATAACCTTGCAGTTTGCCGTCTTCGCCCGGAGTTCCGTGAATCGCGTTGAAAACCACATCGAACGTGAGTTTTTTACCATTCATTTCGAATGAAAAATCATCTCGGTCTACAGAGACTGAATTGCCGTCTGCTTCAACCGTCCACCCTTCGCGAACGATCTTCACCATGTACTTCTCGTACTTGTCGGCATCCAAATGATTGAACACGACTTTGGCACTCAACTCAGAAATGACCACCTCTGAAGAATAGCCACCGTAAACAACTGCAACGCGTTTTTTCATGTTTTTTCGAACGGATGAAATGTAGTTGAAATTATGGTCGCTGCTCCATGTTCTTCCCAATAAATGCTAAACAGCCGCGGGTTCATAATTTATATCTTTGGCTGCCGTTCCAA
Source organism: Flavobacteriales bacterium (assembly GCA_016124845.1). Classification (NCBI taxonomy): domain Bacteria; kingdom Pseudomonadati; phylum Bacteroidota; class Flavobacteriia; order Flavobacteriales; species Flavobacteriales bacterium. Next base: position 180,043 of record WGMW01000009.1, on the reverse strand, counting down.
TCAGGCAATTTCAACACAACGCGTGGGATTTATCAGGTTCATTTTCAGCAAACTTTTTGTGGTCAACGTGGCCATTGCATTGGTGGTGGCAGCCATCGCAGCGGTGGGTCTTTACTATTGGCTCGATTCCTACACGGAGCATGGTGTAACGGTTCAGGTGCCTGATTTTGTGGGCGTTCCGCTATCGGAGATCGAAGCTGCTTTCGATACCACCGACCTGGAATATGAGGTTGTAGATTCCATTTACGCGGATGACCTTCCAAGAGGCGCAGTTGCCGATCAGGATCCTGCTGCCGGTTATTCGGTAAAGAAGGGACGCAAGGTTTACCTGACGGTGAACGCCATGCTTCCGAAGCAGATAGCGATGCCCGATGTACACAACCTCTCGTTGAGACAGGCAAAAGCGGTGCTTGAAAGTGTGGGACTGAAATTGGGAACGTTGGAATATCAACCCGACATTGCCAAGAACGCGGTCATCGGGCAGAAGATCAACGGCAGATCGGTACAGAAAGGAAAGACCGTTTTTCAAGGAACTGTGGTCGATCTGGTGCTGGGTCTCGGACTGAGCAATAAAAAGGTACCTATTCCGTATCTGATACATTACAGATTGGACGAGGCTCTGGAACGCATTCAGGCCTTATCGCTCAATTTGGCAACATTTAAAGTGGATACACCCGTTACCGATACCGGACTTGTACGTGTTTACCGACAGATACCTGAGTTCAACGAACGTGAAATGATGGCACTTGGCAGTTCCATCATCCTTTACCTGACAGAAGACACGGCATCCATTGAATACGATTCCACGTTATACAGCCGGGAAACATTGAATTTGGATACACTGCTCATGGAGGAATATCCAGAAGATTTTGAACAGAAAGATGGCGAAGATTAGCCTATTTATCATTGCTCTTGGCTTTGCCTTTGGTGCACAGGCACAGGAGAAGTTGTATGACCTCAATTCCAATCCGCTTCTTTATGAGGCATGGCAGAAGGTTTCGAGGCAACATTCGGTTGGTGCAAGAGCTGCCGGAGACACGCTCGACCTTCCTTTTTTCGATGATTTCTCGGAGCCGTTTTCTCGCTTGAGAACCGCTGCAGACCTTTACCCGAACCCTGACCTGTGGATCGGGAACACCGTTTACATCAACAACCACATGGCCATCAACCCCATTTCGCAGGGAGTGGCCACATTTGATGGACTTGATGAACAGGGAAGAGCTTATGGTTTTGGTATTTCACAATCTTATCAGTCCGATAGCCTGAGGTCCAAACCGATCAATCTTCAAGGTGCTACCGATACGGTGTTTCTGAGTTTCTTTTATCAGGCTCAGGGTCTTGGCAATGCTCCCGAATCGGAGGATTATCTGATCCTGGATTTCAAAGACACTTCAGGAGCTTGGGTGCAGGTATGGCAGCATGCAGGATATATTCTGGAGGACAATAAGTTCCGCAGAGTGATGTTGCCGATCATGGGAGAGGAATACCTGTACAACGGCTTTCAGTTCCGTTTCAAGAACTTTGCTTCGCGGGCCGGAAGCGTGGATCATTGGCATATCGACTATATTGAGCTTGATGAAGGAAGAACATCGGCTGATACGCTGATCAAGGATCTGGCCTTTCTTGGGCAGACCTCTTGGGACAATGACACCATTGGTTTTCAGAGTGCCACGGCAAGTATTCTCAAAGAATTCAACAGCATGCCTTGGAACCACTACAAGTACATCGACAGTTTAGGAGATGCACTCTCGCTTATGGGAGACACGAATTTCTTCATGATCCGTAATAATGCAGATACGGTGCTCCGTGCCGATTACAAATTCAACATATTTAACCCAGGTGGCACCAAAGTGTTTGACGACACCCTTTCTTCTCCGTTGGTCGATCCTTGGGTGGTCTGTGGCAACCAAAGAAATACGTGCAACCTCAACATCAATAGCAACTTTACCTACTGGACAGACAATTGGAGTTTCCCGACCGATAATGAACTGACCTGGGACTCAACGTACTTCGTAGTGAAACACTTGATGGAAAACTTGGAGGATGATTATCATCCCAATGATACCTCTGTTTTCAAACAGGAGTTTTACAATTACTATGCGTATGATGATGGTACCGCAGAACTCGGATATGGACTTGGTGAGTTGGAAAATGAAGGGAAGGTGGCCGTTAAATACAACATTAAGAGACCCGAAAGTGTACTCAGAGGTATTCAGATCTATCTCAATCCAGTTCAGTACGATTTGTCGAATGAGCCTGTGAAATTGGTGGTGTGGTCTGGGAATGAGGAACCAGGAGATACCATGTGGACCTCGCAGGAACTCAATTTGCACTACACGGATCAGGTCAATTACTTCTACCATTACATGCTGGACCGCGAACTGATTGTAAGTGATAATATTTGGATCGGTTGGACACAACAACCGGCCACCGATCAGAAGTTTTCCATCGGTTTCGACCTACGGGCCGATCATTCGGATAAAGTGTATTACAACCTTGGAGACTACTGGGCGCAGAGTTCCATAGCTGGATCTGTTATGATCCGTCCGGTGTTCGGGCAACCGTACACGTGGACAGGTACAGATGAGATGCCCGAGGTGGTGAGCCTCAACGTATTTCCCAATCCGACAACGGGAGAGGTGCGGCTTCAGGGACTGAACCCCACCCAGGCCAAGAATGCCACCATTCAAGTGTTCGACCTTGCGGGTAGGAGGGTGCTTTCGCAACGCGGCTACTTGGGTTCCATTGATATGAGCGGATTGCACGCAGGTACCTATCTCCTCAACATTCTGGCCGATGGCCGAAGCTTTACCAAACGCGTAGTGCGCCAATGAGCGGGGATAACGACCTGTACGAAGAGGCGGACGAGCAGGAGGACCTCTACGAACACCATCGTTTTGTGTCCGACCCCGGCCAAGAACCTTTGCGCATCGATAAGTTTCTGATGGACCGTGTGGCCAACGCCACGCGCAATAAGATACAAGTGGCCACCCGCGCAGGCAATGTGCTGGTGAACGGCAACGAGGTGAAACCCAACTACAAGGTGAAGCCCAGGGATGTCATCACGGTGGTGATGGCCGAACCGCCCCGCGACCGCACCATCATCCCAGAGAACATTCCGCTGAACATCGTTTATGAGGATGCCGATGTGGTGGTGGTGAACAAGTCGCCCGATATGGTGGTGCACCCTGGCCATGGCAACTACAGCGGTACGCTGGTCAATGCGCTCATGTATCACTTCAAGAATCTGCCCGACATGGGCAAATTCGATGAGCCGCGCCCCGGGCTGGTGCATCGGCTCGACAAGGGCACATCGGGCATTATGGTAGTGGCCAAGAATGAACTGGCCATGAGCGGACTGGCCAAGCAGTTCTTCGACCGTACCACCGACAGACTCTACACCGCGCTGGTGTGGGGCGAATTTGAAGAGGAAAAGGGTACCGTTACCGGCAATATCGGCCGTTCGCTCAAGAACCGCCTGCAGATGGACGTTTTTCCCGATGGCGACCAAGGCAAACATGCCGTTACGCACTACAGGGTTTTGGAACGCTTCGGGTACGTAACGCTGGTGCAATGCAAGCTCGAAACGGGACGCACGCACCAGATACGGGTGCACATGAAACACATCGGCCACCCGCTGTTCAATGACGAACGTTATGGGGGCGACAAGGTGCTGAAGGGCACCACCTTTACCAAATACAAGCAGTTCATTCAGAACTGTTTCGATGCCATGCCACGGCCTGCGTTGCACGCCCGTTCGTTGGCGTTTACGCAGCCCATTACCAAAGAGCGCCTATCGTTTGAGGCCGACCTGCCCGAAGACATGCAGACCGTGCTGGACAAATGGCGCGTCTATATTTCCAGTAGAAAGGATTAGGAGCTTACTTGCCGTAGTTGGCCATGTGTTCCTTCAGGTTGCTGAAGGTCTTGAACGGCTGCGAACGGCTGGCCCAATTGAGTACAAAATCGGGGATGAGCCCGTCCGGGTCCACCATATTGTCGAACGTTATCAGGGTGCTGTCCGTTCCCTGTTGTTCAATGGTGTAATCGCCCGTAAAAATGGCGATGCGCACCGCATCCTCATCCACCGGAATATGGTCGGGGGCCACACGCATGGTAATGCTGTAGCCGGAGGCTATTTTGGAGGAGATCACCTTTACGATGAGGTCGCGGTTCTTGACCAGCGGCATGTCCATGAACTGGTAGTAGAAGAAGGTGGAATCGTTGGGGCGGTCAAGCATCTTTGTGCTTTCGCAGTAAGGTATCCAACGGGGGTAGGAAGCAATATCGAGGATGACCTTGAGCGCCATTTCGGGGCTTCCGCTAACGGCCATTACCGAGCGGGTGGGGCGCAGCCCGTTCTGGCCGGGATTGCCAATGTAGGTGCTGATGCGGTTCTTATCCTTGGTAAGCACCCACGGTTCGCTTGCGCCCAGCACCAGCGCGAACGAAAGCAAAAAGGCCATTGGTTTGATCATGCTGCAAATTTATATACAATGCTTACCGAGATACCAAGGGTGCTCATTCAGACGGCAAGAATGGAAACTCAGGCAATGAATTGGGAGTATCATTCGGCCGTACTACGACCAAATGAATGGAAGAGTGGATATGTCTAAGGTAAATTGGATAGCTGCTCCCCCAAGACTTCCGCAGCGAAGTCGTAATCCATATAGTCGGTCACGGTATTGTACACCGTATCGCGCTCAATGCCGTAATTCCCTTTATCTACCGAAGTTTGTTCAGTTCGTGCAAACAGGTCTTAGTTTCAAACCATGCTATTGTGTTGACGGTTCCTGTAAGTTGTAGGTTGGGATGTATTCTCTACATTTAATCCATGACACGGAAACTTTTAGCAGAGGTACTCGGAACCTTCGGGTTGGTCTTCACAGGGTGCGGGGCCATAGTAGTGAATGACGTAACGGGTGGCGTAGTGGGCCATTTGGCCATCTGCACCGTTTTCGGCCTCATCGTCATGGCGGTGGTGTATGCCTTTGGCGATGTTTCAGGCGCGCACATCAATCCTGCGGTCACCATCGCCTTTTGGATCTCTGGCAGATTCCCGATGAAGGAAGTGATTCCGTATATCCTTGCTCAGAGCGTGGGTTCCATCTTGGCCTGCGTGCTGCTGCGGTTCATGTTCCCCAACGAATCGACCTACCTCGGTGCCACACTCGTTTCCGATACCATCTCGCAGGCATTTTTGATGGAGGTGGTCATCACCTTCCTGCTCATGCTCATCATCATCATGGTGGCCACAGGTTCTAAAGAAGTAGGAACGCTGGCGGGTATTGCCATCGGTGCCACCGTGGCACTGTTGGCCTTAGTCGGTGGGCCGATCACGGGCGCAAGTATGAATCCAGCTCGCTCGCTGGGACCCGCGCTGGTCTCAGGTCATCTCGAAAATTTGTGGCTTTACATTACTGCACCCATCATTGGGGCTGTGCTGGCAGTTCCTGTCAGCAGTTTCATCAAAGGACCGAAGGTGCTTTAACTACAACTCGCCCCTCTCTTGCAAGAGAGGGGATGGGGGAGAGTTGGATCATTCGCCCATTCCCATGGCAACATTCCTGTCAACCAAAGGCAATTCAACAGAGGTTGGATGTTCCGCATCATGGTGAATTTCCCATGAACCTCCGTTAGGATACAGGTTCTTGAAATTGTACACATCCACACCCGCCAAACGGATCTGAATGCGATGTCCTTTCTTGAAAAGATGAGAGGTTGGCAGCATATCAAATGAGACCAACTCCACGGCCGTGGTGTCCATGGGTTCTGCATCGGCCCGTTCATAGCTATGGTAAGGAACCACATCCTGATAATGCGGAGCTTCCGCAACGATCTTTCGGTGGATGAACCGAAGCTGCCCATCAGTTACCTTCCATACGTTTCCGTTCTCGTCCATGTCCTCCAAGTAGGCAAAAACAGAACCGTCCTGCGTTGCACTTTTGAGGTAAAGATTCACTTGCGGATGGCCTGTCACCTCCATGTCCTCTTCCAGCACAGGTAGGGTGAAAACGGCTGTGATGCTGTCCTCGGCATCTGCGTTCGCGTAGGTCACTCCTGTATGTGTAGTACCAAAATTCCAGCGGCAATCTGCACCAATGCCATGGGTTGTATCAACCGTGTAGGCGGTGAAACTTTCTGCGTCAGTCGTCTCATCCCATGAAGCATTTCCATTTGGGGCGAGGTAGAGATTTTTGCGTTGCGCATCTATCGGCCATTTGTCTGCGGTCTTCCACTCATTCTCCACCATGGTGTAATAGTACACGCGAGGAGAACGCTCAAAACCGTTGTCAATACCTTTAAGATAGTAATCGAAAAACCGAACGACCTCCTTCACGTCATCATGCTCGGAAGCGCTTGCCATGGTCGGGCTCACATTGGCCCCGCCACCGTGGTTCCATGGGCCTAATCGTAGTCGGTTTCTTCCATCATTGAGATTGATGAACTGGCGGATGGCAGAGTGAGAGAAACCCGCATCCCACCAACCGCTCCACGAGTAAACGGCTGTACCTGATTCTCTGATCCTGTCTGCAAACATGTGTGGAGAAAGAACATCTTTCAGACGGAAATTGCCATTGATGGTCCATTCGTCATCTGCGAAGTTGGCAACGCTGCCTTCCGTGCATTGGTAGTGGTTGCACGTGTGCGATTCCCACACCTTTTCCATGTCTTTTTTACTGTAGCCTTTCACGCGCTCCACGCCATAGGCAAGCGCAGCCCCTTTCTGCTTGCGACTATCTGGGATGACGTTCTTATCGAGCGATGAACAGAAGTAGCCATATTGCTTCAGAAACTGGTGGAAATAGATGCCGCCTGGCGTGGAAACATCATCATAAAGATCCCACACAGAATAGGTGGGAACGATGGCCTTCAGGTTTGGATGCTCGTTGTAAGTGGCGTAAAGTGCCGTATTTCCGATGTATGAAACGCCCGTAGCGCCAACGTTCCCGTTGCACCATTCCTGATCCACCGCCCAATCGATAAGATTATTGAAATCCAGCACTTCGCGCATGTCGCAGAGCGTGAGGGTCTTGGTCCCTTCGGAAGCCCCGCTGCCGCGAACATCCACAGTAATCAGTCCGTAGCCATATTTTGGTAGTTCCAGGACAGGGAAATTCGGTGTGTGCGGAACGATATCTAACAGGCCAGCGAACGGCCATTTGATACCAACACCTCGCCAATAGCGCGTCATGAAAAGGACGGCAGGAATCTTCTCATCCTTTTTCAGCCCTTTGGGCAAGTAGACATTCACCGCCAAGCGAACACCATCGTCCATGGTTACATAATAGCTGGTCTTGGTATGCCCCTTATAGTCCATTTCTCGTTGATAAACGGGCGCTTCAACTTCGTTGTAGGTGCTGTCTGGTCCTGTCGGGTCAGCAGCATAGGAAACAAGATAGAAGGCGAGGCCTACTATTGTAACAATTAACTTTTGCATGATGTGAATTAAGGGGAGTGCAAAGATAACGGGGTAAGAGGTTTATTCTTAATGTGTTAATGGTGCATCTGTCGAATTTTATCATTTTGCGACATAATTATGGATAAGCGGATTCTGATAGCCCCGCTGGACTGGGGACTTGGTCACGCCACGCGGTGTGTTCCCATCATCCGTCATCTTCTCAACATGGGGCAGCAGCCGATTGTTGCGGCTTCGGGAAGATCGTTGCTATTGCTTCGGTCGGAGTTTCCTGAGGTGGAATCTGTTGAATTTGAAGGCTATGATATTTCCTATCCCGAAGGCAGCGGCATGGCTTGGAAGATGTTTCGCTCAACGCCTCATATTCTCAATCGCATTCGCGAGGAACATCATGAACTGCAAAGCCTCATTCCGAAACTGAAATTGGATGCGGTGATCTCGGACAACCGTTTCGGGCTGCACACACGCAAGATCCCGAGTGTGTATATGACGCATCAGGTTATGATCAAAGCACCAATGTTGGTGGAGCCGATCCTGTATCGCATGCATGCCGATTACATGCGGAAGTTCAGACAAGTGTGGGTTCCCGATTATGCGGTGGATGGCCTTTCGGGCGATCTTGCCCACAAGTTTCCGTTACCGAAGAATGGGCAGTACATCGGTCCGCTTTCACGGTTTCATGCGGAGCAGAAAGAAGAAACCACGGACGTTTTGGTGGTGATCTCCGGACCCGAACCGCAGCGCACACGTTTTGAACTACAAGTACTGAAACAGCTACAGGATTTTGATGGCAAGGCCGTAGCGGTACTCGGCACGCCCGACCGTGAACGGGATGAAACAATTGGCAATGTTCGCATCGTCTCTCATCTTTCAGCCAACGAGTTGGCACAGGAAATGGCTGCCGCGAAATTGGTGGTCTCGCGTTCGGGCTATTCCACCATTATGGACCTTGCGGCCTTGGGCAAGCAGGCGGTTTTTGTACCCACTCCAGGGCAGACCGAGCAGGAATATCTCGCACAGAAATACCATCGTGAAGGAAAACACATGATGATGAATCAGCGCAGTTTCAACCTTGCGAAGGCGTGGGAGCAACGCGACAAGTTCTCTGGGTTCAAGCCGCGTTTGAGCGATGATTACAAAGCGGCAGTCGATGCGTTGGTTACTTCGCTTTCTTGAGCGTGAACGAGAAGGTGGTTCCAGAATCCTCTCCCGTTTGTGAACGCACGTTGATGGTCTGTTCGTGCGCTTCGATGATGTGCTTGACGATGGCCAGTCCGAGACCTGTTCCACCAGCGTGACGGTCGCGGGCCTTGTCCACGCGGTAAAAACGTTCGAAAAGGCGCGACAGGTGTTTCGGTTCTATTCCGGGGCCATCATCTGCCACTTCACACAGAATGTTCTGATCCATGTCGTAAAAGCGCAGCTTGATGGTGCCTTCGTTCACACCATACTTAATGCTGTTGTCGATGAGGTTGATGTACACCTGACGGATCTGGTCGCCATCGGCCAACACGTAGATCGGCTTGTCGTATTTCTCATTGAAACGGATAACGATATCGCGCTTCTCTGCTTTCATCTCCTGTAGCTCGATCACCTCCTTGGCCAACTCCACAATATTGATGCGCTGGATGTTCAGTTCCAGCCTTCCTGATTCCAATCTCGAAATGACCTCCAGATCTTCCACCACCGAGATCATGCGTTCCACGCTTTTATCGGCACGTATCAGGAATTTGCGGTTGATCTCCTCGTCCTCCAACCCGCCATCCAAAAGCGTGTGGATGTAACCCTGAATGTTGAATATGGGCGTTTTCAACTCGTGCGAAACGTTTCCGAGAAAATCTCTTCGGTACTCTTCCTGATCTTTAAGTGTTTGAATTTCACGCTTTTGCGTTTCTGCCCACGAAACCACTTCCTTGTTCACGGTATCGAGCGCGTCTTCATCTTCGCGCAGCTTCCGTTTCAGGTCGGCTTTCGGGGTTTTCAGGTTGTAGATGGTCTTGTAAATGAGTTTGATCTTCTCGTAGATGAACCGATCCACCACATAGCGCACCATGAACATGGACACTCCAAAAACCAGCAGGAAAGTGATCAGCGAGCGGATCCAGTTGAACTGATCGAACAACAAAAAGTCGAGCAATGCGATCACCGCTGTCAGTGCTACCGACAGCGCAATGGAAGTAAATAGGATAAGATCTTTCTGCTTCGGGGCTTTCACAAGCCCAAAGTTACTCTTCGAATTTGTACCCAACTCCTTTCACCGTTTTTATGGAGCGGTCACCGATCTTTTCGCGAAGCTTGCGGATGTGCACATCGATGGTGCGATCGCCCACAACCACCTGCTCGCCCCAAACAGAGCTGAGGATGAAATCGCGAGTGAAAACATGACCAGGTTTGGATGCCAACAACGCCAGCAGTTCGAATTCCTTCTTCGGCAGCGTCAGCTCTTTTCCCTGTAACTCGATCACGTATTTGTTGCGGTCGATCTTCAATCCTGATCCGGTTTCAAAAACCTGATTCTGGTTGATCGGATTGTGTCTGCGAAGCAATGCCTTGATGCGGCTCACCAGCACACGCGGCTTTATCGGTTTGTTGATGTAATCATCCGCGCCAGCATCGAAGCCTGCGATCTGCGAATAATCTTCATTTCTGGCGGTAAGGAAAGCAATCAGTGTGTTCTTCATGTTCGGAAGATCGCGCAGCTCCTTACAGGTTTCGATGCCATCCAGATCGGGCATCATCACGTCCAATATTATCAGGTCGGGGCTAACGCGCTGAGCAATGTCAATGGCCTTACGACCAGACGAAGCTACATGCACCTCAAAGTCCTCTTTTTTCAGATTGTATTCGAGAAATTCGAGGATGTCTTCCTCGTCATCGACAATTAGAATTACTGGATTATCCTTCATATCCGAGCGTGTTCGGGCGCAAAGTTGCTCAACTTGCCGCGTTGAGGCGTTAATATACCATTAACATTTGTTTAATCTAAGACGCGCAACACCACCTCGTCAATACGCGTGCTATCGACTTTGGTCACGGTGAACTCATAATCTTCGAAGCGGATCACTTCATCCAGTTGCGGAATGCTCTGGTAATGTTCGATGATGTAGCCGGCCAGCGTGGTGTAATTGTCCGATTCGGGCAGGTCGAGATTGAAGGCCTCGTTGATGTAATGGATCTCCAATCGGGCTGAAAGCCGATACTCGTTCTCGCTGATGCGTTCCTCCACCAGATCTTCCTTGTCGTGCTCATCTTCAATGTCTCCGAAGATCTCTTCCACGATGTCCTCCACGGTGACCATTCCAGCCGTGCCGCCATACTCGTTCAGCACCACGGCCACACTTCTGCGCTGCTGCCCGAACTGCTTCAATAGGTCTTTCACCTTGGTGCTTTCGGGCACAAGACTTATCGGACGGATGATGTTCTTGATGCTGCTTGGCCGCTGAAAAAGCTCGAACGAGTGAACGTAACCGATGATGTTGTCGATCTCATCGCGGTAAATGAGGATCTTGGAAAGTCCTGTTTCCACCAATTTGGCTTTCAGTTCGTTGATGTCGGTTTCAATATCCACCGCCACGATCTCCGTTCGCGGAATCATGCATTCGCGCACTTTGATGTCGCTGAAACTGAGTGCGTTGCGGAATATCTTGATCTCGCTGTCCACTTCCTGTTCCTCATCCGAACTGGTGAACTCGTTCACGTATTCATCCAGATCGGATCGCCCGAAGGTCATTTTCTCCTCGTTCAACTTCACTTTGAACAGCGCAGAAAGGATCTGTTTGGAGAAGCGGTCGATGACCCAAACCAGCGGGTAAAGCAGCACATACGACACCTTTGCAGGAACAGCAAAAAGGTCGAGCATGCGATTTGGGTTGATGCGGAAAAATGCTTTGGGAAGAAACTCGGCCGTAACCAGAATGAGCAACGTGGAAAGAATGGTCTGAACCACAAGAATGGCCGATTCCGTTTCGGTGAAGGTCCGGATCCAAGGCTCCAGCACATTGGCCATCACAATGCCGTAAACGACCAGCGCAATATTGTTCCCTACCAGCAGCGTGCTGATGAAACGTGACGGCTGTTCCAAAAATCCACCGATGATGCTGCCCGAAAGGTTTCCCTTTTTTCGGTCAACTTCTATTTTAAAACGATTGGCCGAAACAAAGGCGATCTCCATTCCTGAGAAGAAGGCCGAAAGCACCAAGCAGATAAGTATGATAAGAAGTGAACTCACTTTTTGTCTTCTCTGTTCTTTTTATCCGCCTCGATTCGCATGCGCATGCGCCTGCGGGTTGCGTAAAAGATGCCCGCGATCAATGCTCCCAAGAAGAGCCATTTCGCGGTTTCCCAACCGTACGTGTTGTATTGGTATGCGCCCATCACCACGGCTCCGATGCCGATGATGAGCCAAGCTATTTCAAGAATCTTCAGTACCCGTGTGTTCTCCATCCTTTAGATTGATCGTTCCCTTTATGTTTTTGATCTTGTATTTGGTGAAATCCTGATTGGACTCCAGCCCATGGCCGAAGATAACCTCATCTTCGGTAGTGATCTTCACAAATTCTTCGGTGTGAATGCGCTCGGTCTTCTTTTCCCACACCAAGTGTTCCGTATTGAGCGTTTCGCCCTTCTTGTTCACCACCACCACGTTTTCCTTGGCTTCCATCACATCCTTGTTCTGATAGCTGACCGCATAGTTCGAGCGCAATTCCGATTCAGTTTCACCCAAGTTATTGAAAAACCGAACATGCACACCTCCTGTCATTTCCAAATAAGGCTCTTCGCCCATAAAGCGTTCCAAGTGTTTCGCTTCAAGAATCACTTTCAGAACAGCCGAATCGGAATAGATGATGCGGATGTTGTCGGCCGTTTCTACAGGAAGAAGTTCATTTTCCACAATGGCGTTCACCTCGTCCATGTCGTTCACGCAGCCACCAAGCACAAGTGCAAAAAGAAAAAGGCAAGGAAGCAAGAGCTTCCCTACCTTTTTTGTCAATGTCGTGTCAGGTGAATTAGCTACCAATGCGAGCTGTGGTTTCAACTCCGATCCAACCTCCAACGGTAACCTTGTCGCCATCTTTGATTCCTTCGAAGAAACAATCCTTGGCAATCGGGTAGTACTTCTTGCAGGAAGCAGCTTTCTTTCCAGCTTCCTCAGCCATAGAAGAGTCAACGGCTTTCGCTTTCAGGAACATGTCCTCAGCAGCCCAAATGCCATATTTAGAATCGCACGGAGTAGAGCCACAACTTGCCGCAGTTCCCAAATAGAGCTCGCCAATGTAAATGTATGGCTCGCCCCAACCTGGTTTCAACGCTGCAGCATCCTGCGCGGTTGAGCGCGCCTTGCTGTAGTTTTTCTGTCCACCGTAAACCTTGGCCAGTTTCAGCATCTTGTCGGCCTTCTCGTTCTTGTCCTGCTCCAGTTTTACAGATTCTTCCAAGTACTTGGCAGCTTCATCATCCTGACCTTTCTTGGCGTAGCCTTCGTAAAGACCGTAAGCGGCAGTTGCTGAAGGATTCTTCTTGTACAGCAACTCAGCGGCTTTCAGGTAGAAATCGTTGTTTGTCCACTTTCTCTTGGTCATCATCACAACCACTTTCTCCAACAGTTGCACATTATCTGGCTCTGCGTCAACTTTCGGTTCCATCAACGCCACATACTGGTCTTCTTTGGCAATGGCCTCGAAGTTCGGATCGATCACGCTTCGCGCCTGATTGATTTTCTTCATATCAATGTTGTTGTCTTCAGTCGCTCCTTCAGGCAATTTGCTGTACTGGTCATCAAGGATCTCAGAAACCTTGTCATATAGGTCGTACATGGTCTCCAGTTCTACCTGCTCCGCTTTCAAACGCTTCATGCCTGCCAGGTAAAGTCGCATCAACACGTACGGATCGGTGATCAACTTATCTGTTTCCATCGATTCCATCAAAGTGTTGTAAGCATCTGTATAGTCATCTTCGGCATACTCGTACATGTCCATGCCCTTACGACCTAAACCATATCCTTTGTCATCTGGGTAAAGCTCAATACGCTTGTCGTAAACCATCATCAACGTATCGATGTAGGCCTTTCTCACATCTGGATTTCCTTCATTCTTCTTGATGAAATGCTCGATGATGGTCGGTCCGTTGATCACAATGTTCTTGGTAGAGGCAGGGCAGTTTTTGAAAACCCATCTCCATCCCATAATGGCGTCATCATAATTCTTCTGCTTGTAGTATTCTCGGTAAAGGGAGACGTTCTCTCTGCATTTGTCTGGGTCGGCACCGAACTTGTCATCGCCATCTTGGGCAAAGCCCGATGTTCCAATTAGCAGCAGTTGTACAATAACGAGCATCGAAATGTTTGTAAGTGTAAAACCTGTCTTTTTCATCATTATTGGTATTTGCGTTTTATAAACCATCTGTCATTTAAAGTGAATCCGAGTTTGAAATTCCAAAAGTTTTCCAGCAGCAGGGAGTTGGATGTCATTCCTCTTTGTCCCCATTCAACTGCAAAGTTGATCATGCTCTGAATGTACTTGTCGGAACCTGCTCTTGTTCTTCTTAGCGGGAACCCGAAACCAAGAGTTATGCCATACTGTGGCAACTGCACGCCATTGAGCTTGTACTGGCTGAGTCCATAGTAGCCGCCAAAGCGGTAATGCATCTTACCGAAATAGGCCCAAATGCCCCGTGCCGTCTCCGCAACCGAAGGTTTGTATTCGAGACCTACGGCAGTTTTCCATGAATCGGAGAGCGAATCGTTCTTTCCGTTCACATCGCGGTACTGGCTCCAGAGTTGTTGTTGGGCCTCAGCCCCGATCAACCACTTCGTTCCGACCTTATAAGTGACCCCGAAACCGTATTTCCAGGGCATGGTAATGTAACCGCCTTTGATCACGCTGTAGAGCATGGTGTCGCGGAGAATGTCTTCGCCATAAGATGTGAGTGTGTATGTCTGCGCCAGCGTGGTGCTGTTGGCGCGAACCTTCATCGGATGTGCGAACGTGGCTCCGAAAATCAGCACGTTCTGTCCCTTTTTAAGAGGCGCAACATATTGGAGACCGTAGTCCACGTAGAATCCGCCAACATCGGTAAAACGCTCGGTCTTTACGTTGAAGTAGTAGTTCTCTTGAAACTCCAAACGCTGAATACGGTTCAATCTTCCGAACAGGTACGAGGCATTGATGCCGATGGAGAAATTCTTGAAAGGCCGCAGTCCCATTCCAACGAAGAACTGGTTGACACCGCCTGTGCCTTGGAACTTGTATTGATATTCGAACTTGTCGGTCTGGCCGAAGGCTCCTGTTGTGTCGAATTTGGATTCGGATGCGGAATAGTTCACACTGCTGAACTCGCGAAGCCCAAAAGCTCCGCCCCACCATTTGCTTACCACAGGAAAGCCGAATGCGAAGTAGGAAAGATTGGCCTTGTTCACATTCTGCGAAGCCGTGCTGGTGGATAGTTTGGCCACGTTACCGTAAACACCGATGTCGAATGCCGTGAAACCTACCGAAGTGTAGGACGCGGGGTTCAGAAAATTGACCAGAAATGGAATACTGTCTTCACGCATGGCGATGCTCAAACCACCAATTCCTGCAGAGCGAACGTTGACACCATTGTTTAAATTGCCCAAGCCATACCTCGCATACGGAGAATTGTTGGAAGGTTGACCAGTTGCTACGAGCGCCCCTCCGAATAGGAAAAAGAACACCGCAGATCGGATGACCGAACTAAGAATTGTGTAGGTAAATCTCATTTATGCCTCGTAGCACGAGCAAAAGGTCTGCAAAGATGTGAGTTTTAAGGTCATTTACAAAAAAGGGAAGGTCGCCTCCTGTACCCACCGTTTTCAGGTCGGGGTGTAACGCTTTCATGGTCTCGATCATTGTGCAGATCTCGAACAACATTCCTTGTTGAACACCCAGTCGAAGTGCCTCGGTTGTTGACCTGCCGATCGGGCCATCGGTGAGCTCAGGTTCCAGCGAAGGAAGTTTTGAGGTGTAATTGTTAAGCGAGGCAAACCGCATTCGAAGTCCAGGCGAGATGTTGCCGCCTTCGTAAGTGCTGTCATTTGAGACAAACTCGAATTTGATGCAGGTGCCAATGTCTATGACCAGTACTGGATTTTCTGGGAACAGACTTTTGGCACCGATGGCCGAACAGAGCCGATCCATGCCCAACGTACTTGGCGTGCTGTAATTGTTCTTGAGCGGGATCGGGGTCGAATGGTCGATGAGCAACACGTTTCTGTTGGCGCAGAAATTCAGGAAAGGTTCAGGCAAATGCACCACGCTCGAAATGGTGACCGCATCCTTCGGGTGAAAATCGATGATGGACATCAGCGCATCCCAATCGGTTTCGGGCGTCATGCCCGATTCGATCACATCCCGATGGTTGAAACGCGCCCATTTAGTGCGTGAGTTTCCGATGTCGATGGCCAGATTCATTACAGACGTAAAGGTAGCGAACCGAATGTTGACACGCGATTTTACGAGGTGTTCTCAATTCGAAATATTTTTACATTTGCAGCCCTCAAAAGAGGTACCATAGCTCAGTTGGTAGAGCAACGGACTGAAAATCCGTGTGTCGCTGGTTCGACTCCAGCTGGTACCACGCTCAAAGCCTCGCCTCTGCGGGGCTTTGTTGTTTCTTGCCTCTTGCTTTTCGGTAATTTAGCGTTGTGAGCAAGGCGGTTGGAATAGCAGGTTCTAATTCAGAACTCTTCGAGAAAATTCAGGCGGATAGAAAGTTCTTGGAATCGGTGTTTGACCGTGTTCCTGGAATGATCTATATCCACGACCTCGTAAACGATGTGAATCTCTACCGTTCGTGGACCCTGAAGAAAATGCTTGGTTTCGAGGAAGATCCAGTTCTGAAGCAAGGGACTGGAATTCGTGGACTGGTGCATGAAGATGATCTTCCTACAATGAGACAAGCGGCTCGTGACCTGCAAAAGCTGAAGGACAACGAATTTGTGCAGTTCGATTACCGCATGCGTCACAAGGACGGAGATTGGATCTGGTTCCGAAGCGAAGAATATGTGTATGAGCGCGATGCAGATGGAAGACCGATCAAATGCATCGGTTACGCGACAGACATTACCGAAAGTGTTGATCAGCGTCAAAAATTGGACGAACTCAACCGTGTCAATCAGTTTTTGCTGAAGGCTGCACGCATTCTTTCCAAACCCGAATTGGAATACGCAGAAGCTCTTCAGCAGTTTGCCAAAGAGGTTTCGCTGTTCTTGAATGCGGTGTGCGACATTGCGATGCTCGATACAGCAAACGGAATCATTCGGCCAGAGGCCATGTTCCATCCAGATCCCGAAGTGAGGAAGACCATCGGGAGGATATTTGAGAGCAGTACGGTGCTGAAAGGCGAGGGGTTGGTAGGACGCGTTATCACCACGGGAAACGAACTGTTCATTCCTTCGGTCCCAGAGGCCATGAGGGTCAATCCGCGTGCTGTCAGTCCGAAGATCGTCCCGTCATCCATAATGTATGTGCCGCTTCGGGGAGCCGAAAGGGTGCTGGGTTCATTGAATCTGACCCGGACCGAAGGTCAAGAGGCATTCTCAGATAGTCAGGCCGATCAGATTCGTAGGTTGGGAGACTATGTGGCACTCTTTGTAGAGAACAGTCTGCTTAAGGCACGACAGCGGCAAGAGGTGGCCAGGAGAATGGAGGCGGAGGCGCGTCTCGAACGGGAAAAACAATGGGCGGAGTTCAAATTGGAAATATCGGCCGTGTTGGCCGATGTCTCTTCCAGTATCGACTCCATCCTTCAGGAGTTCGTAATACGGGTTTCGCTGTTTTTCGATGTAGTGTGCGATGTACATATTCTTGATGAGGAGAATCAGGTACTGAATCTGGTGGCAATTCATTATCGGGACGAGAAGATCCATCGCATCATTGAACAACAGTTGGTCAGCCGACAATTGAAGGTGGGGCAAGGCATGGTGGGCAAAGCGGTAGCTACTGGAAAAGAGGTTTATGTAAAAGAGCTGTCTGAGGAACTCCGAAAAAAGACCGAAGAGGCAGGGATCGATGTGCGCATTCTACCCGCCTCATTCGCATACATTCCCTTGGTAAGCCACAAGCGTATTCTCGGAACGTTGGACCTTACTCGCCTGTCAGGGCAGCCGTCATTGACCGAAATGGAACTCAAACAGGCGCGCGACCTTGCTGAACACGCGGCCATGATCATTGAGAACCGCGTGCTTCAGGCAGAGCAGAAGAAAGAGATCCGTCTTCGAAAAAAGGCCGAACACAAACTTGAGCGTACGCACCAGGTTTTGGAGCGGATGGAGGCAGATACCCGTGCAATTCTGAATACCATACCAATTTACATAGCCAGGGTCTCAAAGGACTATCGCTACCTGTTTCTCAATGACACCTATAATAAGATGGGCATTGACCCCAAGAAATTGGAAGGGCGTCATATCAAAGAAGTGCTTGGAGAAGATGGATTCTCTCGGTTGAAGGGGAAATTTGAAATGGCAGCATCTGGCGATATGGTGTTCTATGATTATGATGGAGTGATGGCAGACGGAGTGCATCACTATTTCAGTGTCGCCCTTGGTCCCGAAATGTCGGAACTGGGAGAGGTGGTCGGGTTCTACGTCTGCTCAACGGATATAACACCTAAAGTTGAGGCCGAACTGGCGGCAAAGCTTACTCAGGATCGTATGGAAACGCTTTCGCTCAACTCAGGAGATGCCTTCTTTTTCCATGATGCGGCACAGAATATTCTGGACGTCAATCAGGTTGCTTCTGATATGTTGGGGTATAGCAGAGAGGAACTTCTGTCTATGAAAGCGCATCATATCGACCCACGGTGGAATGGCAGGACGTATCAGAATTACCTGAAGGAACTACCGACCAATTTACCTCAGACATTCGATACAACTGTTATTAAAAAGGATGGGAATTCGATTCCTGTAGAGGTTCGTTTTGTGAAGCGTAAAGAGGGTAGAAAAACGTATATCCAGTCGCTTATACGGGACAGGACCGAAAAGCGGGAACAGGAACTTAAACTCAAGCAGTCTGAAAATCAGCTCCGTTTGATCTTCGATAATGTGGAGGACTTCATTGCAACGCTTAGCGAGGACGGCACGGTTGAATCTGTAAATAAAACAGCATTGGGTCTTCGAACCGAAGATGTGGTCGGAAGCAGCGTTTTCGACTGGTACCCCGATTCCGAGGTTCAGGCATCTGTCAGGACCGGTTTTGAGTTGCTCCGAACCACAGGCAAGGGCTTTGAAGTGGAAACGACCAGTTATACCGGTCCGGATGGTTCGGTACGCACCTACTACAATAAGTACCTGGCCAAGTTTCAGGATGGTAAATTCTTCAAGGCCATTCTCATTATCCGCGATATTACTGAGGAGAAGAACAAGGAACGCTCTGAGATGAACGCGGTGCTGCGTGGACAGGAGCAAGAGCGCAAACGTCTTGGCGCAGAGTTGCACGATGGAATCGGCCAGATCCTTTCGGCAATCGGTCTGTTGGTTTCACAGATCCGAGAAGATGAGGCTGTTTTCAATTCAAAGAAACTTTCAGATCAGCTTGAGAAACTGAACACCAACCTGCAAAGCGCCATTCGGGAAGTGCGCGGAATTTCGCATGACCTGATGCCGGAAGTACTGGAGAGTTTCGGGTTGAAAGAAGCCGTGAAGCAGATCTGCGCCAGTTTGCAGGACAGGTCGGGCATTCAAGTAAAATTCGATCATGCAGATCTTGAACCTCGCTACAATTCGCTCATTGAAATGAACCTTTACCGCATAACCCAAGAATTGGTGAACAACATACAGAAACATTCAAATTGTAAACGGGTTTTCGTAAGTTTAATGGATCATGGTGATAGTTTGAACCTGATGGTGGAAGATGATGGAAAGGGATTCGACAGGTCGCAGGATGTGAATGGTATCGGGTTGAAAAATATCAGATCGAGGGTTGCGTTGATGGGAGGACAGATTGATATAGAAAGTGCGTTGGATTCAGGTACTCTTATTAATATTGAAGTTCCAAAGATGTTATGATGAACAAGGTGAAGCTACTTGTGGTCGATGATCATCCCATGCTGCGTGGCGGCATTGTTTCGCTATTCGACAAATCGGACGGGATTGAAGTGGTCTGTGAGGCCGAGAATGGGGAAAAGGCCTTGGGCTGTATTGAAAAGACCAGACCGGATGTTGTGCTCATGGACATTAACATGGAAGGGAAATTGGATGTTTCTACAACAGAAACCATCAAAGAGAGATGGCCCAATATTAAAGTGTTGGCCTTTTCCATGCACGAAGAGGTTCAGGTGATACGAAGAATGCTGAAGGCCGGTGCTTCGGGATACATCCTTAAGAATGCCTCGCACAATGAAGTGAAGAAAGCGATTGAGACCGTGGTCGGTGGTGACAGTTATTTCTGTCAGGAGGTATTGGACATCATGACCCAGTCGCTGACCACCGAAGGCGATTCGGATAATTTTGACATTGTTCTGAGCAACCGCGAAAAAGAGGTGCTTCACTACGTGGCCAAGGAATATACCAATCAGGAAATTGCCGACACGATCAACATCAGCCTTCGTACGGTGGAAACGCACAAACGCAATCTGATCAAAAAATTGGGGGTCAAAAATGTGGTCGGACTCGTACGGTTTGCGCTTGAGCAAGGCCCACTTCTCGACATCAGTTAATGCAGAACTGGTTATTCAAACTCCAGCAAAAAGCTCCCAAAGGGCTTGTCATCTATCTTCTCGGTTTTTATGTGCTCGCTCAGTTTGCATGGTGGGCATACATGCTCGTCAACCTCAATGCAGAGATCTACCAGCTGAAACTGGAACTTCTTTCGGTCACAGAAAGTATTGGCCCCGAATTTCTCATTCGAAAAGGGGAACTGGACGAAAAACTCGCGCTCCGTATTTGGATGGTGCTGGGAGAAGGAGCTGTTTTCGTTTCCATCCTGCTTTTGGGATTTTGGTCGGTAAGAAGAAGTATTGCCAAGGAATTGGCCGTGGCCGAGCAGCAGAAGAATTTTCTGCTTTCCATTACACACGAGTTGAAATCGCCTCTGGCCGCCATCAAACTGCAGTTGCAAACCCTGCAATCGCGCAGTTTGGATGAAGAGAAACGTTCTACCATTTATAAACGCGCATTGAGTGATGCCGACCGATTGGAGAAACTGGTGGAAAGCCTACTTCTTGTGAATAAGGTCGAGTCGGGTGGGCTGCCGTTGGAAAAGAAGAAATTCGACCTGAACAACTTCGTGCAAGGGATCCTCAGATCTGCGTTCGTTTCAGAAATAGATGCGGGACGTATACAATTGAATACTACCGAAAATATTTTGGTGGATGCTGATGAAATGGCCATGCAGATCATTTTGACCAATCTGATCGGCAATGCCATTAAATATGGAGAGGGAAGCGCAGTAGAGGTGTCCGTTTTGAAAGATGCGAACGCCATCAAATTGGAAGTGTCAGACGAAGGTTCAGGAATTCCTGATGAGGACAAGCAGAAGGTTTTCGAACGATTCTACCGAAGGGGAAATGAAGATGTGCGTAAGACAAAAGGAACAGGCATCGGACTCTATCTGGTAAAACTTCTGGTAGAAAAACACGGTGGTCGCATCACAGTTTCAGACAATCATCCAAAAGGCACCAGATTCACAGTAACACTTCCTCAGGTTTCTCCGTAACGGCTCGAACTTTCAATATTTGGCTTTCTTTGTTGCCCAAAATTGAGTACCCAAACGGACAGAATGAAGAATCTTGTAATTGTTGAGTCGCCCGCAAAAGCAAAAACCATCGAAGGTTTCCTTGGAAAGGATTTCACCGTGAAATCCAGCTTCGGCCATATCCGAGACCTTCCTAAAAAGGAGCTGGGCATCGACATCGAAAACAACTACAGGCCGAAATATATTGTGCCCGATGACAAGAAGGCGGTGGTCAAGGAATTGAAGAAGTTGAGTGGAGAGGCGGATGTTGTCTGGTTGGCATCGGATGAGGACCGTGAGGGAGAGGCCATCGCTTGGCATTTATATGATGAGCTCAAGATCCCGAAGGAAAAGACCAAGCGCATCGTTTTCAACGAGATCACGAAATCTGCTATTCTCAACGCAGTTGAAAATCCGCGCACGCTGAATGATGACCTGGTGAACGCCCAACAGGCGCGTAGAATTCTGGACCGATTGGTAGGTTACGAGCTTTCGCCTGTGCTTTGGAAAAAGGTGAAACCGAATCTTTCCGCAGGTCGCGTTCAATCGGTTTCCGTGAGGTTGATTGTTGAGCGAGAGCGAGAAATTGAAGGTTTTAACGCGGTTTCATCCTACCGAATCAACGGGTATTTCGTGGTAAATGGAACAGAGTTGAAAGCAGAACTTTCAAAACGTTTCGACACGAAGGAAGAAGCGTTGGCATTTATCAAAAATTGTCGGGATGCGGCTTACAAGGTGAAAGACCTTCAGACCAAACCAGGCAAGCGAACACCTGCAGCTCCGTTCACTACTTCCACGTTGCAACAGGAGGCAAGCCGTAAACTCGGTTACGGTGTAACGCGAACCATGAAGTTGGCTCAAGACCTGTACGAACAGGGGTTGATCACGTACATGAGAACGGACAGCGTCAATCTGTCTGACCTTGCATTGAACACCGCCCGTGAAGAGATCACGAAACTTTACGGGGAGAATTATTGCAAAACGCGGAAATACAGCTCGAAGGCAAAAGGGGCTCAGGAAGCACACGAGGCCATTCGACCTACATATATGTCTAACCAGAACATAAAAGGAGACGCTTCGCATCAGCGTCTGTACGATCTCATCTGGAAGCGTACCATCGCATCGCAGATGGAAGATGCGCAGCTGGAACGGACCAATGTGAGCATTTCGGTTTCCACGTCCGAACTGGAATTTCAAGCGCAAGGCGAGGTCATCAAATTCGATGGATTCCTGAAAGTATATATGGAAGGAACCGATGATGAGACGGAGGATGCAAAAGGAATTCTGCCTCCGATGTCAGTGGGCCAAAGTTTGGATGCCGACAGGATTGAAGGAATTGAGCGTTTCAGCTCGCCTCCACCGCGCTACACAGAAGCGAGCCTTGTGAAGAAATTGGAGGATCTCGGAATTGGTCGTCCATCAACTTATGCACCAACCATCAATACCATTATAAAGAGGAATTATGTGGTGAAGGAGAACCGTCCTGGTCAGGAGCGCGAGTATGGCTACATTCTTCTTTCCAAAAATGCCCTGAAAGAAGAGACCAAGACCGAGATCACAGGTGCAGAAAAGGCCAAGTTGTTTCCAACAGATATTGGAAAGGTCGTCACCGACTTTTTGGTTGAGAATTTTACGGACATCCTCGATTACAACTTCACGGCCCAAGTAGAGAAGGAGTTTGATGACATTGCCAGCAATCAGAATGAATGGACTGCGATGATCGATTCATTCTACCGACCGTTCCATGAAACCACGGTTGATACGGAGAAGAATTCGAAGAAGGCAACTGGTGAACGTTTGCTTGGCGTTGATCCTGCATCTGGAAGGAACGTGTACGCCCGCTTAGGACGTTTTGGGCCAATGGTGCAGATCGGGGAAGCGGACAATGAGGAAAAACCCAAATTCGCAAGTCTTCAGCCAGGCCAAAGTATGGATGACGTGTCGCTTGAGGAAGCGCTCGATCTCTTCAAATTACCGCGTGAGATCGGTGAGTTTGAAGGGGAAAAGTTGACAATCGGTATTGGCAAGTACGGCCCGTACGTTCGTCATGGCAAGTCCTATGTTTCGCTGGGAGAGGAAGACCCGATGACGGTTGACAAGGAAACGGCTGTGAAACTGATCCTGCAGAAGCGAGAGCAGATGGAAAAGATGCTCATCAGCGAGTTTCAGGATGATGGCGAAGTGATACAGGTAAAGAACGGCCGTTACGGACCGTATATATCAAGAGGGAAAAAGAACTACAAGATCCCGAAAGGAACAGAGCCCGAATCATTGAGTTTGGAGGATTGTAAAGAGATCATCTCCAAGCAGGGCGATAAGCCTAAGCGTACCGCTCGATCAAGAAAATGATGGTGTCCGATATTGCCATGTTCTTCGAGCCGTTGTCGCCAGACCTTCTGGCCGAACATGACAATGGAACATTGGGAGCGAATGTCTCAGCATTCACAATAGGAAGTGAGTTTCCTGAGATTGAAAAAGGTACGGTTGTACTCTTCGGTGTTGTTGAAAGCAGGAATTCTGATGATCCGAATTCGAATGGAAGTGGAATTCAGCTCATCCGTGAGAAACTTTATGGGTTGAAACACCATTTCGGTTCGCTTAGAATTACCGACCTCGGAAACATTGGACCAGGAGAAACAGTTGGAGATACCTATTACGCGGTTACCAACGCGGTGGCTTCCATTGTGAGGCAAGGCGGCTTGGCCGTTGTGCTTGGTGGAAGTCAAGATCTTACATTGGCCAATTATCTCGCTTACGAGAAGTTGGAACAGGTTGTCAACTTGGTGACGGTCGATTCGCGGTTCGACCTTGGAGATGCGGAAGACGAACTTCACGCTTCTCGTTTTCTACAAAAGATCATTCTTCACCAACCGAACATTCTTTTCAACTATAGCAATCTCGGATATCAAACGCATCATGTGCTGGAGACCGAGGTCGACCTGTTGCACAAGATGTATTTTGACATCTATCGTCTGGGAGAGGTTCAAACGGGATTGGAAACGGTGGAGCCCGTTGTGCGCAATGCAGATATTGTAAGTATCGACCTTACCTCAATCAGAAGTTCAGATCTCCCTTTGAACCCACTAAAAGAGCCCAACGGCTTTTACGGAGAGCAGATATGTGCCATTTCCCGCTACGCGGGTCTGAGCGATAAATTGACCTCTTTCGGTATTTACAATTCCGATCTTGTTGCTGGAGATGAACGATCGGCAAACCTGATTGCCCAAATGTTGTGGTATTTCATTTGGGGCGTTTACAAACGCAAAAAGGATTATCCGTTTGCAGATAAGAGTGAATACACCAAGTACACCGTCACGCTGGGAGACGGAAAGTATGATGTAGTGTTTTACAAGAGCCCGAGAAGTGACCGCTGGTGGATGGAGGTGCCATATCCTTCGCAACGCGGAAAGAAATATGAGCGACACTTTATGGTGCCATGTACTTATGATGATTATCTTCGGGCCTGCGAAGACGAAATTCCAGACCGTTGGTGGCAAACTTTTCAGAAGCTTGGTTGACCTGGGTCTTTAGAATTTTGCTGTTTGTATGTGTTTTTAGTCGATTTATCGTAGAGGCGTCTTGATGATGATTGAAATATTTGTTTACTTAGCCGCTTCTTGAAAAAGGACTGAAAATTCAAGATTTAAAGGGAAAAAGAAGGAAATCGAACTACTTTGATATGAAAAAGACTTTTACTGTTGTCGCTTCATTGGCACTACTTTTCATCGGAACAACGGTTTTTGCACAGCAAGACCCGCAGTTGACCATGAACATGTTCAATAGGCTTTATGCAAATGCTGGTTATGCGGGTAGCAATAACGGTATTTGTGCAAATGCTTTGCATCGTCAGCAATGGGTGGGCTTCAATGGCCGTCCTATTACAACACTGATCAACGTTGATGGTACCGTGAAGGTGCTTCATGGTGGTGTTGGTATCTCTATCTTGTCTGATAAATTGGGTGCTCAGTACTCGGGCGGTGTCAAACTGTCTTATGCATATCGTCATACACTCGGCCCTGGAACCATTGGTGTTGGGGTTGATGTGGGCTTCCTCTACAACACGTTGGATGGTTCTCAGTTGGATCCAATTCAAGAAGGAGATCCGAACATCGTTAATTCAAAGTCAAGCGGAATCGCTCCTGATCTTGGTGTAGGTGTTTACTATCATACAGATAATCTTTATGCAGGTATATCTGCGAATCACTTGATTGGACCAACCATCAAGTTCGAGCAAGGTTCAACGTTGAGCAAGTATACAGTTGCCCGTCACTATTACGCAATGGCGGGTTATACTTGGCATTTGCCAAATCCAGACTGGGCTCTGAATCCATCTATTTTCTTGAAGACCGATGCTGCTTCAGTACAGTTCGATATCAACGTGCGTGCTCTTTGGAGAAACATGGTTTGGGCTGGTGTTTCTTACCGAATCGATGACGCAGTTGGTGTCATGGCAGGTGTGCAGATCAAGCAATTCCGCGTAGGATACTCGTATGATATTACAACTTCTGGTCTTAATAAGTACAGCAGCGGAAGCCACGAGATCATGTTGGGATACTGCTACAAGTTGAAGTCTCCTGTGGCAAATCAGCGTTACAGAAACGTTCGTTTCCTCTAATCAGAAATCATTCTTTGCAACATTTGAAAAAAAGTTTCGTTAAAGCATGGCCGGACCTGATCGATGCGGGTTGATTGGGAAAAAGTTTTAGGGATGTCAATTGCGAAACAGTTTATTCAAACGATCTTAACCAATATGGTGGGCACGTTCCCTATGCCTTCCATATCAAAAGGAAATACCATGAAAAAGCTGCTTATGTTGTTGTTAGTGGCAGCTGGCGTAAGTAGTTTCACAAGTTGTGGAAACTACGGTCGGGGCCAGTTGGTTGGAGTGCAGGGAAGAGAAGAATGGTATATGGATGATCCATATGGTATGCTCTTTATCCCAATGGGAAGTTACAATATGGGGCCAAGCGATCAAGATGTCCCGTATGCTATTACGTCTCAGGCCAAGACCGTCTCTGTCCAGGCGTTTTATATGGACGAGACCGAGATCACCAATAATGAATATCGACAGTTTGTCTATTGGGTTCGCGACTCCATAGCACATTTGCTGATTGGCGAAGATCACTTGCTCGAAGAAGGAGAGTACGGTGAGCGAATCAATTGGGATGAGTACATCGAGTACGATGACGAGGAAATGATGGAGGTTTTGGAAGAAATGTACCTTCCAGAACATGAGCGTTTCTACAGAAGAAGGGAGATTGATACACGAAAACTGAATTTCGAGTACTTCTGGATCGATCTGAAGGAAGCAGCAAGAAAGGAGAATCGTGAGCAGGGTATGAAAGATCGTTCGGTGTTTATCAAGAGGGATATCATTAATGTCTATCCCGACACGCTGGCATGGATTCACGATTTCACGTATTCATTCAATGAGCCGATGACCAAGATGTATTTCTGGCATCCAGCTTACGATGATTATCCTGTTGTTGGTGTTACTTGGAAGCAGGCTCGCGCATTCTGTATATGGAGAACGCAGTTGCTGAACAGCTGGTTGGCGCACAATGATGAGACTTTCGTACAAGACTTCAGATTGCCTACGGAATCTGAATGGGAGTACGCTTCGCGTGGAGGTCTCGACCTGTCACCTTATCCTTGGGGTGGGCCATATATCAGAAACAGTAGAGGATGCTTCTTGGCCAACTACAAGCCACTTCGAGGAAATTATGTGGCAGATGGTGGTTTCCATACGGTGAAGGTGTATCGTTATGCACCGAACGATTATGGTCTCTATTGTATGTCCGGAAACGTTGCCGAGTGGACCAAGAATGCTTATGACGAAAGTGCATTCAGTTTTACGCACGACCTCAATCCTGACTATTATTACGAAGCCAAGGATTCAGATCCTCCTTCACTAAAAAGAAAAGTTATCCGTGGCGGTTCATGGAAGGATATCGGTTATTATATCCAAACAGGAACAAGAACCTACGAATATCAAGATACGGCCAAGTGCTATGTTGGTTTCCGTTGTGTAATGGAATTCCTTGGAAGAGACAAGGCCGATTTCTAATCTGTTTAAGAGTTAAAACCAAATCAATTATTAATCTATTACTTTAAATCATGCAGGGGAAAAAGTGGAAAAGTTTTATGGCGAAGCTCTATGGCTTCGGAGCGGCAATCGTAATTGTTGGGGCATTGTTTAAAATTCAGCACTGGCCAGGTGCGGGTATCATGCTTACGGTAGGTCTTTCTACTGAAGCGGTCATTTTCTTCTTTTCTGCTTTCGAAAAACCACATGAGGAACCAGATTGGAGCCTTGTTTATCCAGAGTTGGCAGGTCTTCCAGGTGAAGGTGGCGAAGGTGGCGGAAAAGGAAATGCTGGTCTTTCCCCGTCTCAAGAGTTGGACAACTTGCTTGAAGACGCGAAGATCGGGCCTGAGTTGATAGAAAGTCTTGGCAATAACCTTCGTTCGCTTGGCGAAAATGTTTCCAAGATGAGCGATATTACAAACGCATCGGTTGCCACGGAAGAATATGTTGGTAATGTGAAGAAGGCTGCTGAGACAGTTGGAAGTCTGTCGGACGCTTACATGAAGGCAAGTGCGTCTCTGGGTGCCATGGTTGTAGATGGTGACGGAGTTGATTTTGGTTCTGAAATGAAGAAAATGGCTGAGAATATTACTCAGTTGAATTCGCAGTACGAACTCCAATTGCAGGGTACTAAGCAATTCTTGGAATCATCCGATTCACTTTATGCTGGTATGGGTGAACTGATGGGTACGTTGAACGATTCGGTAGATGATGCCCGTAAGTACAAGGAGGAAGTTTCTCAGTTGGCTCAGAATATCAGCGCCCTCAATACTGTTTACGGAAACATGCTTTCTGCTATGAATCGTTCCTAAGGACGATTCTTTTCATAATTAATTCAAACGAAAATCTGAACTGATTTAGAAAATGGCAGGAGGAAAAGAAACCCCAAGACAGAAAATGATTGGGATGATGTACTTGGTACTTACAGCGCTCTTGGCACTGAACGTATCCAAGGACATCTTGGAAGCCTTTGTGGTGGTAAACGATGGTATCGAGTTGACGAACATTGGCTTTCACAATAAGACTGAAATGGCATATGCCTCTTTCGATCGTGCAAAGAGCAACAACCCAGATAAGGTTACTCCTTATTGGAATAAAGCCTACGAGGCAAAGAAATATGCGCAGGAAATGCTCACATATTTGGACTCGACCAAGGTTCTTATGAAGATGAAGGTAGATCAAATCCCAAGGGAGGTTGCTGATACCTTGACGTTAGAGTACATGCAGAAGAAGGACGACTACGACACTCCCACTCGCTTGATGTGTGGAGAAAAAGTGGACGGCCGAGGAGCAAGAGCATCTGAGCTAAAAGCAAAGCTTGAGGAGTTCAAGTCCAGAATGGAAGAATTGCTTCCGGCCGAATCGAAAGGCGCGGTTAAAATTCACATTGACACCGAGGATAAGAGTGATAAGGACATCGATTCGTGGGAAAACGAGAATTTTTATCATACTGTGGCGGCCGGTAGCTTGACTATTCTTAGCAAGTTGGAAAGTGACGTAATGAATGTGGAGGCTGATATTGTCAATGAACTGTTTCGTCAGGTTGATGCGAGTGACTTCAAATTCGATACACTTGCTGCGAAGATCATTGCTCCAAATTTGGTTTTTCAAGGAGACGAGTATAAAGCTGAGATTTTTGTAGCTGCGTTCAGTACTACTCAGAATCCTGACGTCTACTTGGGTAAAGTTGATACAACTAAAGACGAGATCGTAGGGCCGATCGACAGCACATCCGTTGTGGTGGATAGAGGAGTTGGTGTCTATACTGTCAAAGCATCTGGTGAAGGTGTTCAGAAGTATTCAGGTGTAATTCGTGTGAAAGCTCCTTCCGGTGCATTCATCAACCGACCATTCGAGGGAGAGTACATGGTTATGAAGTCAGGTGTCGTTGTCTCACCAACCAAGATGAATGTACTTTACCGAGGAGTTAAAAACCCAATTTCAATATCGGTCCCAGGTGTAGCGCCTGAATTGGTTAAGCCATCTCTATCAGGAGGTACGCTTTCTCCAGACCGAAAGGAGGGAAAGGGTAACTACATTGCCGAAGTAAAAGGCGGTAGCGAGGCCATCGTAAAGGTTAGTGCCGAGATTGGAGGTAAAGTACGTCCAATGGGGGATTTCAAGTTCCGTGTTAAAGACGTGCCACCACCGGTAGCTACGATTGCTGGCGTTGAAGAAGGACTTGTTTCTGCAAACCGATTGGCTGCGGCTCCTACGGTAATTCCTAAGATGCAGAACTTCGATTTCGAGTTGTTCTTCCAAGTAACCAAGTTTGACCTTGTTTATCAGGTAGGAACGGATTTGATAACAAAACCTGTTACAGGAAGTAGAATTCCTGATGGGGATTTGGATCAGATCAAGAGACTTAAGAAAGGTTCAAGGGTCTATATCGAAAATATATCAGCAGTAATGCTTGATGAAAATAATCGACCTGCTGCTGGCGTTACTCCTAAGAAACTATCTCCTGTCAGTTTGAAACTAAATTGATAGGCTGGAGGTAAAACTCAAAAAGCAAATGCCATGAAAAAGTTGCTCATCATATTGACGATTGCGTTCGGTGCCGTGGGTTCCATGAACGCTACTGCTCAGAATGTACTGGATGGTGTTTATGTAAAAGAACATTACCCTACAAGAAAGGTCATCCCTTACACGCACTTGCGAGAAGCGGATGTCATGTGGGCAACTCGTATTTGGCGTAAGCTTGATCTGAGGGAGAAGATGAATCTTCCATTGTATTACCCTACGGAGCCAATTAAGAATCGTAGGAGTTTGACTCAGGTTATTATCGAAGCGGTTCGTGAAGGTAGTCTGACTGCCTACGATCCTTTGGATGACGAGTTCACAATGACTTTGACCAAGGCGGAAATTGAGCGTAAGTTGAGCTTCATTGATACGCAGTATATCGAGAGTCCAGATCCTCCATACGATTTGCAGATGACCGTGATCGAGGAGGAATTCGACCCTGCGAACGTCAAAGAAGTTCGTCTAAAGGAGGATTGGTTCTTCGACCGACAGCGATCCGTGTTGGATGTTCGTATCATCGGTATCCAGCCTGTAGCTGACAATATCGACAGAACAACAGGAGAGATTCGTGGTAAAGAGCCGATGTTCTGGGTGTATTTCCCTGAAGCAAGAAACATCTTTGCAAGTGCTGAGGTTTTCAATCGTCAGAACGATGCCGAAAGAAGAACACTGGAAGATATTTTCTGGAAGCGAATGTTCAGTTCCTACATCTACAAGGAGAAGAACGTTTACGACCGCTTGATCTCTGATTACATGCTGAATGGTATCGATCAGTTGTTGGAGGCTGAACGTATCAAGGAGGACATCTTTATCCTTGAGCATGATCTTTGGGAATACTAAGAGTTAAATTGAGTTAGGAAAAGGCCGAAACTGATTACAGTTTCGGCCTTTTTGTTTACAAATGACTGAATTGTAAACAGTTGTACAAAATATGGTTGTCTGGTTTGGCGTTATGATATAAGTAACCACCAAAATCCAGAGCCATGAGAATTAATGTTAACGTTCTATGCTTGCTGCTAACAACCGCAGTTTTACCATCATCATTCGCCCAGAATATTCGTGACGGGGTATTCCCCAGAGACAAGAACCTCACAAGAGATCCGATTCCGTATGCACATTTGCGAGAAGCTGATGTAATGTGGGCAACACGCGTTTGGCGAAAATTGGATCTGAGAGAAAAGATGAACCATCCATTCTATTTTCCTACCGAATCGATAAAGGATCGTAGAAGTTTGGTGCAAGTTCTTATTGAATCGGTTGATGAAGGAAGTTTAACTGCTTACGACCCGTTGGATGACGAATTCACGAGAACACTTACCAGCGCAGAGATTGATAGAAGATTGGTAAGGATTGATAGCATTTGGATGGAAGGTGAGTTGCCTCCTTACGAACCTGAGCTTGTAGTAGTAGAAGAACCGTTTGACGTTGGTCGTGTCAAGGAAATTCGTCTTAAGGAGGAATGGTTCTTCGATAAGCAACGTTCGGTCATGGATGTTCGCATCATCGGCATTCAGCCTGTAGCCGACAATATCGATCCGGAAACTGGCGAGGTCAGGGGCAAAGAACCCATGTTCTGGGTTTACTTTCCTGAAGCGAGGAACATCTTTGCCAATGTGGATGTGTTCAATCGGCACAATGATGCCGCAAGATGGACACTTGATGATGTGTTCTGGAAACGGATGTTTGGCTCCTATATCTACAAGATTCAGAACGTGTATGACCGACAGATAGCCGATTATACACTCAATGGACTTGACCAAATGTTGGAGGCAGAACGCATTAAGGATGACATTTTCGTCATGGAATCGGATCTTTGGGAATACTGATCTCGATTAGTTAGAATTAGAAAGGGCGGGGTGCAATTTGCATCCCGCCCTTTCCTGTTAACCAAAAAACTATTCTGATCAGTGAGCTACCTCAAACTGGTTTGAAGTGTTCTTGGCACCACCAGCCTTCAGGGCTTTGTCGCCAGCGAAGAACTCTTTGTGGTCATCGCCAAGGTCAGAACCTGCCATGCGCTGATGCTTCACACAAGCAACGCCTTTGCGGATCTCCTGACGCTGAACACCACCTACGTAAGCCAACATGCCTTCTTCTCCGAAGTAACCTGCAGAAAGGTCGTTCATGTGTAGAGCTGTTGTATGGTAAGTTGGCAACGTGATCAAGTGGTGGAAAATACCAGACACTCGAGATGAATCTGCTTGGAATGTTCTGATCTTCTGATCTGCCTCAATGGCCAATTCAGAATCATCATATTTCGCGTTCATCAGATCGTTAGCATCGTATGCAGAAAGGTCTTTGCCTTCCGCTTCCCAACGTTTGTAGGCCTGCTTACGGAAGTTCAAGGTCCAGTTGAAAGAAGGAGAGTTATTGTACACCAATTTGGCGTTAGGCACTTGCTCCTTGATCCTGTTCACCATGGCAGCGATCGCTTCAACATCTGGCGTTGGAGTTTCGATCCAAAGAAGATCGGCACCGTGCTGCAAAGCAGTTACACAGTCCAATACAACGCGGTCGATGTTCGTACCTGGTCTGAAGCTGTAAAGACCGTTAGGCAAACGTACTGGGCGAACCAATTTGCCATTGCGTTTCAGCAATACATCGTTCTCGTTCACCTCATCAAGAGTTACCTCTTCAGCATCAACGAAATCCAAGTACTGAGAAGGAAGATCTCCTGGCTCCAAAGACACAGGCAATTTCTGTGTCAAGCTTGCTCCTTCAGAATCGGTACGTGCAACGATAATTCCATCTTCAACGCCCAATTCCAAGAATGCCATACGGATTGCGTTCAGCTTCGCGATGAAATCCTCATGCGGAACGGTTACTTTACCATCTTGGTGACCACACTGCTTGGCGTCAGACACCTGGTTTTCAATTTGGATGGCACAAGCACCCGCTTCGATCATTTTCTTCGAAAGAAGGTAAGTAGCTTCTTCGTTACCGAAACCAGCATCAATATCCGCGATAATTGGAACTACGTGCGTTTCGAAGTTGTCAATCTGATCCTGAACATCTTCGCCAGCAGCTTTTCTGCGGAAAAGGTCGTTCAACTCAGTTGCATCCGCTTGTTTCAAGAAATCATAGATCTCTGCGATCAAATGCGGTACCGTGGTTTTTTCGTGCATGGATTGATCTGGAAGCGGTCCGAACTCAGAACGCAACGCAGCAACCATCCAACCAGACAAGTAGATGTATCGTCTTTTCGTTGTCTTGTGATGCTTCTTCACAGCGATCATCGTCTGCTGCGCCACAAACCCGTGCCATGCACCCAAAGATTGTGTGTATTTTGAGTTGTCTGCATCGTAAGCAGCCATGTCCTCACGCATGATAGCGGCAGTGTATTTTGCAATGTCCAATCCCGTTTTGAAACGGTTCTGCGTGTACATGCGCGCTGCGTGCTCTGGGTTAATTTCTCCCCAAGCATCGCCATACTTTGCTTTCAGGTTTTTTACTGTTTCTAAAGCAGAAACGTAACTGGTTTGTGAATTACTCATCTTTATTCTTGTTGATTATCGAGTTTGTGATTGAAATTTTTTAAGCCACAGATGCACACCTGCCCGTCCGGCAGGCGGGGATTTTCACAGAAGAAAAAGAAGGTTTTTCTGAGAAAACCTCTGTGTATTCTGTGCTTCTGTGGCTGTTCATTTTATTCGGTTCAGATATAGTTGTAAGCATTTAACGTGAGGAATTCCTCGAACTCCTCCGTTGCAACCAGCTTCTTGAAAAGCTCCGTTGCCAATTCGAATTTTCCGTTGGCGTAAGCATCGCTTCCAACATACGCTTCGATCTTTTTCAATTCCTCTGGAATGAAGCCTTCAACCATTGCGTAGGTCACTTTTCGGCCATCTTCCATTTCAGCGCCACGCTGGATCCATTGCCAAACCTGCGTTCTTGAGATCTCGGCTGTTGCCGCATCCTCCATCAGGTTGTAGATGGCAGCAGCACCGTTTCCGCGCAACCAGCTTTCGATATAAAGAATACCCACATTGATGTTCTTGCGGACGCCCTCTTCCGTGATGGTTCCCTTTGGAACTTCAATCAGGTCGGCAGCAGTAATGGTCTCCGTTCGTTGCTTGGTAATTTGGTTCGGCTCTGGCATGTATTCGTTGAAAACGTCCATGGCAACCTGAACCAATCCAGGGTGCGCCACCCACGTTCCATCGTGGCCGTTTTTCGCTTCGCGGATCTTGTCGTTGCGCACTTTCTCGATGGCAGCAGCGTTGGCCGCCTCATCTCCTTTAATTGGAATGAAAGCCGCCATTCCGCCCATGGCATGGACCGCACGCTTGTGGCATGTTTGGATCACCAGACGAGAGTAAGCATCCATGAAAGGAGATGCCATGGTCACCTGATCGCGGTTCGGAACCACAAATTCTGGGTGGTTGCGGAAACGCTTGATGTACGAGAAGATGTAATCCCAACGCCCGCAGTTCAAGCCCGCAGAGTGGTCTTTCAGCTCCCAAAGAATTTCGTGCAATTCGAAAGAAGCAAGGATGGTCTCGATCAAAACAGTTGCCTTAATGGTTCCTTGCGCGATGCCCAATTCGTTCTGCGCCATCACAAACGCATCGTTCCACAAACGCGCCTCCAAATGGCTTTCCATTTTTGGAAGGTAGAAGTAAGGACCGCTACCGTTTTCCAACAATTGATGCACGTTATGGAAGAAGTACAGACCGAAATCGAACAGACCACCAGAACATGGCTCGCCATCGATCATCAATCCTTTTTCCAACAGGTGCCATCCGCGCGGACGGACGAGCAAGGTTGCTATTTCGTCTTTCAGCGCATATTTCTTTCCGTTGGCTGGGTTTTCGAACGTGATGGTTCGTTTGTTTGCATCACGCAAGTTGATCTGCCCATTGACATTATTATCCCAAGAAGGGGAGTTGCTGTCCTCAAAGTCGGCCATGAACATCTTGGCGCCTGAGTTCAATGCGTTGATCACCATCTTACGGTCAACCGGACCAGTGATCTCCACTCTTCTATCCAATAGGTCTTCTGGAAGTGGCGCAACCGTCCATTCGCTTTCGCGGATGTGAGCGGTTTCAGGAAGGAAATCCGGGAATTTCCCGTTGTCGATCTCCTTCTGACGCACCTGACGTGCCGCCAACAATTCTTTTCTACGGCCATTGAAAGCGCGGTGCAATTTCACCACAAATTCCAACGCCTCCTGTGTCAGGATCTCATCATATCCTGCTTTGATCTCTCCTTTGATTTCAACGCCTTCCAGCGATACGGTTAGTTCTGACATGCTTTGAATTTTGTGCAAAGGTATAAATGAATTTCACTTATCCAGCGAATTTTCGCTAATTGTGAATTTTCATCGAAAGTTGAATTTCGCGGCATAGTTAATTGTAATTTTGTTGGTTAAGAATGAGACATGAAATAGCCACAGAAACACAGATTTTCACAGAAGAAAAAGAAGTTTTTCTGTGAATATCCTCTGTGTGTTCTGTGCCTCTGTGGCCAAAAAATGTTCAATCTGCAGCTATATCAAGTGTCGCTGAACGAAGAAAATATCAAACTCATTTTCGGGCTGAAACTCAAGCAGTTCCGCACGGCAAAGAAGCTTTCGCTGACCGAATTGGCTGAGAAAGCAGGGCTTTCCGTGTCCTATATAAATGAGATTGAAAAGGGTAAGAAATACCCAAAAGCAGAGAAAATTTCTACGCTGGCTAATGCGCTGGACGTGACTTACGACAAGCTCGTTTCGCTGAAACTCGATAAGCAATTGGCACCAGTTGGCGAGGTTTTGAATTCGCGATTGCTGGAGGAACTTCCGCTCGATCTTTTCGGTATTGACAAAGGCAAACTCATTGAGATCATTGCAAGTGCGCCTTCGAAGGTTACCGCTTTCATCAGCACGATTGCGCAGATTTCGAGCACCTATAATCTCACGCAGGAGAATTTCTACTTCGCGATGCTGCGCTCGTACCAGGAAATGCACGAGAATTATTTTGAGGAGTTGGAGAAAGAAGCTGAGCGGTTTAGAAAGGAGTATGATCTGCCTGCAAGCGGCAACATTCCATCAGAAGTTCTGCGCAATATTTTGCTCGATCAATTCGGTTACCGTGTGGAGGAGAATGACCTGAACGAATTCCCAGAGTTAACGCATATCCGTTCAGTGTTTATTGAGGATGCGAAGAAGATCTTGATCAACGCCAAGATGGCGGAAAACCAGAAGGCGTTTTTGTACGCGAAGGAGCTTGGTTACCAGTTTTTGGAAATGAGCGGTGAGCGTGCGTTGATGACGCCTTGGCCGCGTGCCACGAGTTTCGACCACGTGCTGAACAACAGTCGCGCGAGTTATTTCGCTGGAGCATTGCTCATTTCTCCTGAGGATCTGGTTTCGCAGTTGGAGCCGTTTTTCGCAGCTAAGAAATGGGATGGTGATGCGTTGCTCCGAATTCTGGAGACATACAACAGTTCGCCAGAGATGTTCATGCTGCGCCTCATCAACATTATTCCAAAATACTTTGGGTTGAGCGGCATGTTCTTCATGCGTTTCGACCACAAAAAGGAACAGCAAGAAACTTCACTGAAGAAGCAATTGCACCTCTCGCGAACGCGAAATCCGAAGAAGATCACCTTGCTTGAGAATTACTGCCGCACTTGGGCGGATGAGCAGATATTCAATGACCTTGGAAAATCGCCTAAGGCATATTGTCACCGTTTCGAGACAGAGAATCAAAGCCAACGGTTTTTTGTGATGGCGCTTAGCCGTCCGATGAAGCGGAATCCGAACGCGGCTCTGAGCGTGATGATTGGCTTTGAGGAAAATGCTGCGTTTACGCGGAAGATCGGTTTTGCAGAGGACGGTTCCATCGAGGCAACCGTTATGGAACTGGACGCGAAGGAGGTGGAACGCGAAGCGGAGTTCACCAATATTCAGCGAGCCATGGAAGCGCTGATGGAAAGTCAGAAGACTGCTGCGGTGAGCGAACTCACCGAATCGTAATTCAATTTCTGAGTTCTTTGTGGCATGATGGAGCGTCCGGTCATTGATGTCATTATTCCTGCGTACAACGAGGAGCGATCCATCGGTTTGGTGCTGGATGAAATTCCTAAACAGTGGGTTCGGAATGTGGTGGTGGCGAATAACAACTCAACGGACAGAACGGGTGAAGTTGCGCTGGAACATGGAGCGAAAGTGGTGTTTCAGCCCGAACCAGGCTACGGAAACGCGTGTTTGAAAGCAATGGAATTCATTGCGCAGCAGGAAGTAAAACCCGACATCGTTGTCTTTTTGGATGGTGACCATTCCGATTATCCTGAGCAATTGCCAGAAGTGGTAAAACCAATTCTGGATGGAGAGGCAGATATGGTGATTGGTTCCCGTGCGTTGGGGAAATCGGAGAGTGGAAGTCTGACCCCACAGCAGGTTTTTGGCAATTGGTTGGCTACGGTTTTGCTTCGATTGTTCTACGGAGTGAAGTTCACCGATCTTGGTCCGTTCCGTGCCATTCGATATGAAAGTCTGTTGCAATTGAATATGATTGACCGCAACTACGGCTGGACCGTGGAAATGCAGATAAAAGCTGCCAAACAGAAACTCCGAAGTGTAGAAGTTCCAGTCGATTACCGTATTCGCATTGGAGAGTCAAAAGTCTCGGGTACGGTAAAGGGGGCCGTTGGTGCAGGATACAAGATCATTCTTACCCTTTTCAAATACCTTTGAATGATGGAAATGACCCCCTCCCCGCTACGCGGTACTCCCCCTTTCAAGGGGGAGAGTTGGTTCTCTGATCAAGCGTTTAAGGGACGCGCAACTCCCCTCCTGGAAAGGAGGGGTTGGGGGTGGTCGAAAGTTCTGGTTGCATGATCTTGGGGTACGTTCTTCTGGTCATTTATATCGTTTGTCTGCTGGCTATTCTGGTCTACAGTTTGGCGCAAGGTCATCTGACCATGCTCTATCTCCGTTCGAAGCGAAAAGGAGAAACAGATACACCCGAATTGCCTGCGGAACTTCCTTTCGTGACTGTTCAATTACCTGTTTACAACGAGTTGTACGTGGTGGAGCGCCTCATTAGACGTGTGGCGCAATTGGACTATCCGCTGGACAGATTGGAAATCCAAGTGCTTGATGATGGAAACGATGAAAGCGTGGAAGTAGCGGCAAAGCTCATCGCTGAGCTTCGCGAAACGGGATTGGACATACAACACATCCGAAGAGCAGACCGAACGGGTTTTAAAGCAGGTGCGTTGGCTTATGGATTAGAGATTGGGAAAGGAGAATTCATCGCCATTTTCGATGCGGATTTCCTACCAGAGAAAGACTTCTTGCTAAAGACCTTGCCGTATTTTCAAAATGAGAACATCGGATTGGTGCAAACACGATGGGAGCATCTCAATCGGAATTACAACCTGCTGACCAAACTGCTGTCTATGGCGCTGGACGCGCATTTTACCATTGAGCAGCGCGGAAGGAATTCCAATGGTGATTTCATGAATTTCAATGGAACGGCTGGGATTTGGAGACGCGAATGCATTGAAACTTCTGGTGGTTGGAGTGCCGAAACGCTGACGGAAGATCTTGATCTGAGTTATCGCGCGCAGCTGAAAGGTTGGAAAATGAAGTACTTGGAAGGGCAGACTTCGCCTGCAGAGATTCCTGCATTCATTCAGGCGGTGCGCTCGCAGCAGTACCGCTGGAACAAGGGCGGGGCAGAAGTGGCGCGGAAGAATTTCATCAATGTGATGAAAGCGAATCTGCCACTGCACGTCAAGTTTCATGCGCTGTTCCACTTGTTCAATACGGGGATTTTCATCTGTGTTTTCTTGGCTGCTTTTGTGAGCGTTCCGTTGCTCTATTTCATGGCCAGTAAAGGGTTGGCTGCTGAGTTGATGAAGTACGCAGCGGTGTTCTTCCTTGGGTTCTTTCTGTTGTCGGGTTTCTATTGGACAACCATTCGGCAGCGGTACGGGTCAGCAGCTAAAACCACAGGGTGGTTCATTCTTTATTTTCCGATCTTTCTCAGTTTGTCGATGGGGCTTTCCCTGTACAATACCATTGCGGTATCGGAGGGTTACCTGGGCATCCGCTCGCCATTTATCCGAACGCCCAAGTTCAATATTGTGGGGGACCGGACCGATGTGAAACAGAACAAATACATGATATCGCGCCCACCGATGATCGTGCTGTTTGAGGCGCTGTTGGCCATCTACTTTCTGGGCGCCATTGTTTGGGCGGTGCAGGTCGGGTACTACGCGTTTCTGCCCTTTCATTTGCTGTTGATGCTCGGATTTGCGGGCATCACGTTCTACTCCATCAAGCATAGCGTGGTTCGGGTATGATGCTGCCGCGATGGGTGCATAAACTCCTGATGTTTGCGGTCTTCCAGTGGCATTTGGCGTTTGCCATTGTCATTGACCGGTTCAATACGCCAGCGGTGCTGTGGTCATTCGCTGGCCTTTGGCTGATCTTTCTGATACAGTGGGCCGATCGGGAAATATCGGTGAAACGGATGATTGCGCTTGGAATGCTTTTCCGAGGCATCTACCTGTTGACGTTTCCCGAATTGTCGGATGATGTGTTCCGTTATCTCTGGGATGGCATGTTGACCAATGAAGGAATCTCTCCTTATGCGATTGTTCCGAATGAATGGGCGGAAGCAGGTTTAGGAGAGTCGTTCGGGCAAATGCTGCATCAACTCAATTCGCCCGATTATTATTCGGTCTATCCGCCCGTTCTGCAGAGCATTTTTGCGGCAAGTGTGTGGTTGGGCGATGGCAAGTTGCTCTCTTCTGTTATCGCGCTTCGCGGATTTGTATTAGTGGCGGAGTTCGGTTCCATGCTATTGATCTGGAAGTTGCTGCAAGCGTGGAGACTCAATACGCGGAACTTGATGCTGTATGCCTTGAATCCGTTGGTGATCATTGAGTTTGCTGGAAGTCTGCATGGAGAGGTTTTCATGGTTTTCTTCCTTTTGCTGAGTTTGTGGTTGTTGACCTCCCCCAGCCCCTTCCTTCGACAAGCTCAGGACAGGCTCTTTCCAGGAGGGGAGAAAACCCCTCTGCCTTCGGCATCTCCCCAAAGGGGAGAGTCTGGCAAGCGAGTGTTGGGTCGAAGTGTCAGTTCCCCTCCCTTTTGGGGAGGGGTTAGGGGTGGGGCTTTGTCTGCCATTGCCTTTGGCCTGAGTATAGGAACTAAGCTGTTGCCGCTGCTGTTCCTGCCGTTCTACATCAAGCGATTGGGTTGGTGGAAGACGGCAATCTATGGAGGCATCGCCATGCTTGTTACCGGGCTGCTATTCATTCCGTTCTGGACGCCAGATCTACTTGCGAATGTTTCCGCTTCGCTGAGGTTGTACTTCGCCAACTTTGAGTTCAATCCGAGTTTGTATCACCTGATCCGGTCGGTCGGGTTTTGGGTGGTCGGCTACAACATTATCGGGCAAACGGCCGTGTGGTTGCCTCGGGTGGTGCTGTTGATTATTCTGCTCATTGCCTTACTGAACAAGGAAAAGGAAATGCGCAGCTTGCCGAAGCTCATGCTGTTGGCGTGGTTCACTTATTATGCCTTTGCCACAACGGTGCACCCGTGGTACATCGCAGTTTTAGCTGCATTTCTTCCGTTTGTGAAGTATCGGTTTGCGTTGGTGTGGCTGATGCTGATACCGCTCTCGTATCACGTTTACGGAAGTACAGATTTTCACGAAAATGGATGGTTGCTGGCCGCAGAGTATGTGCCGGTTTACGTGTGGCTTGGGTTTGAATTGGGGTTGCTGCGACCGTTGCAGCGATGGTGGGCGTTGCGCAGGGCAGAAGTGAAGCGGAAGCGGTTGTTGCCGTTGTTGATGGATAGAGATTCCTCGCTACGCTCGGAAAGTCAAGAACCACTCAAGTTGTTGGAGGGAGACCCCTCACTGCGTTCGGGGAAGCAACAAGAACTGAGTGTGCTGGACATCGGTGCTGGAAATGGGGCGTTGGTGAAGTTGCTGAATGAGGAGGGAATGAAGTTGTCGGCAATCGATATTGAAGACAAAAGCCTGTTCAATGATGTGCATGTGCAGGTTTATGATGGGGCGAAGTTCCCGTTCGGAGACAGGCAGTTCGATGTGTGTCAGTTGATAACGATGCTTCATCATACCACGAATGCGGAGGAACTGGTTCGCGAAGCAAAGCGTGTTTCTCATCGCATTATCATTATGGAGGACATTTATGAGAATCCTTTTCAGAAGTACATTACGTGGTTTACGGACAGCTTGGTGAATTGGGAGTTCTTCGGACATCCGCACACCAACCGAACGGATGCGGAGTGGAGGGAACTGTTTGAAAGGAATGGGCTGGTGGTGGAGACGGTTGAGTACTACAGATTCTTGGTGTTCTTCAAGCAGGTGACGTATGTTCTATCTCACACCGAGACGCAGAGACGCGGAGAAAAATCCTGAATCAGCAACTGGGAAACTAAATTGAAAATTGCCAATCGCTAATTGTCAATTGCACATCCTTTTCAAGGAATCGGTTCGCGGTTGCGTTCTCCGATGATGAGAGCGGTGGAAACACCCACGAACAAGGCTCTAATTATATTGTACATGAATTCGAGCAGCGCCCAGCCAGGTGAGGTGATGTTGAAATCGCCATAGTAGCTGGTAACGGTGAGTCCGGTGAGGATTCCCATTAGGAAACCGAACTTAAGCCCCTTGGCGAGTGGCGTTCCGCCCTTGTAGAGCATGTGATATACATACACGAACACCAATGCGCGCATGGCGTGGGTGATGAGGAAATAGGCGATGGGCATCTGCATGCGCTCGATGCCGAAAACCCACTCGTTGTACCAGGATTCGAAGATCACTTCATGCCATAGCACCCCTCCCAGCGTGAAAATGAGCCAGGCGGCAATGGTAGCGGCTATGAAACGAACGTAATTCATAAGAGGGCGACAAGTTTAATGAATCTTCCCTGTGTGATGTGTGGTTTTACTGGATTTTAACAATCGGTGTGGTAAACATGTTCTCGATTCGGAGGAGGTAGGTGCCTGATGGCAGCCATGCAAGGTTGAGCGAAGTTCGGTGGGTGACCGTTGATCGGGATAGTACCCGTCCTGAAAGGTCGAGGACCTCCATTGAAATGGGTCGGTTGGCAGGTGAGTTGGATGAAATGTTGATGGATTCTGTGAACGGGTTTGGGTAGATGTTCCAACGGTTTTCTGCCGTGGTCTCGTGGATGCCTACGGCCGCATTGCCATCAAAATCGGCACGTAGGATGATAATGTCTTCGGAGTTGTTGACATCGGCTTTGCCGCAAACGACAATTGTGTTGCCATCCACCTGCACTTCGTAACCTGTTTCGGTACGTACGCCACCGAAATAGCGCGTCCAGAGCGTATCACCGTCCGCATTGGTGCGGATAAGGCCCAGATCGCGGAAGCTTGCGGTATCTGCGGGGTAAAGCGAGCCTGTGAATACGGCTCCGCCATCAGGCATCAGGGCCACATCGTAACCCAACTCGTTGCCACTGCGACCGAATCCCTTTCGCCACAGCACTTGGCCGGATGCATCCACCTTCATGGCCAACAGATCGAGCCCTCCATTGCCAATGTCGTTGGTTGTTCCGGCCACGTAGTAACCACCGGACGGATTGGGAGTAATGGCTTCCCCGAACTCAAGACCTGAGGAGGTGTATTCCTGCTGCCATTGGATGTTGCCGTCCATATCGGTGCCGATGATGAGGACATTATCGGAAGAACCGCTATGTACGGAGCCTGTGATGACCAATCCGTTGGATACCAGCTGCAATTCCTTCGGGTCTTCCTTGCCTGGGTAGGGGTCCACGAGCTTTGTCCACAGCGTATCGCCATCGGAGTTGAAACGTACGAGCATGTTGGTCTTGGTAGAAGCGTCTTCGTAGGTTGAAAGCACGATGGCGCCATTGTCTGCCATGGGAACGACATCTCGCGCCTCTGCATCTTTGCCGAACTCGTGGGTGTGCTGGTAAACGGGCAGTCCGTTGCTGGAATTGTATTCGGCCACCACGATGCCGAAGTTCCTATTCGGAACATCATAATCGTAGCCTGCCACGAAGACGTTCCCGTTGGGAAGCAGACAGATGCTGCTTCCGTATAGCTCTGCGTTGCTGGAGAGTTGGCGGTTCCATTGCTCATTTCCATCTGCATCCACTTTGAGCAAGTAACCTGTGCGGGCAAAGGTGGACGTTTCGTATCGGTCGCCAACGGTTATGATACTGTGGTCGGGGAGGATGACCAT
This sequence comes from Flavobacteriales bacterium, assembly GCA_016124845.1. Taxonomy (NCBI): domain Bacteria; kingdom Pseudomonadati; phylum Bacteroidota; class Flavobacteriia; order Flavobacteriales; species Flavobacteriales bacterium. The sequence goes on along the minus strand of WGMW01000009.1, from coordinate 137,122 downwards.
ATCGAAGGCGCGCTCTTCGGCCGAGGCGGTGCCATAGGTGTGGACGAAGAGGCTTTGAGATCGGGATGAAAAGGAGAAAAGAAAAATGAAAAAGGTGATGAAGAGGCGCATGAGGCTGCTGATCGGGGTTCAGTACGAAGATACTGAGGAGATGGGTTGTTTGAGGTGATGATAGCGGTGGTTGGGAAGCAGTGTGCGGTGATGTAAAAACCGAGAGATGTTGCAGTGAAACCGTTGGCAGTTGTTTTGAAACCAGAAGCGGTGGTTGTAAAACCAAAACTGGTGTTCGGGAAACATAAATTGGTGTTCGGGAAACCGAGAGCGGTGGTTGGGAAGCCAAAAGCAGTTGTTTGGAAGCGGGGAGGGCTGATCGTGGAGATGATCGAGGCGGTTGTTCTGGTGTGTGGGGTTGGTTGGAAGGATTCTTATCGTTCTTTTCTCTTGATTGAAAAGAACCAAAAGATCAAGGCTTGGAATTCTCATCGACCCGCAACTACTTCACAACCTGAACGGACCAAGCCGTTACGCTACGCTCCACTTCCGCGCCCCGTTCTGGCGGTCACTTCGTATTGCGGGTAGCCCGATTTGAATTCCGAGGCCGATGATGTGCTCGGATAAGTATTTGACGGTTTTCAACGGTTGAATGGAGTGGGGTTGGGTTGAGATGATAATAGGACACACCCCTAACCTCTCAAGAGGGGAAGTTGGCACGGAGCCTTTCGGGATTGGGAATGGAATGGGTTTGAAGTGGTTGTTACTTGATCCTTTGGATTCGTTCAGGGTATCGTTTATGCTGCTTGGTCGGGCATTTGATTGTATCAACTGCGAAATGTCTCTTACGAATGAAGGAGTTATTGGGCATTGCTCGAACTGCGAAGTAAGATTCCTCGGCTCGTTCCTCGCTTGGAATGACAACAGGAGTGGTCAAACCTCACTCGTAAGTGCCTTCACCACCTTGAACTGGTTGAAGAACTCGCCCACGAATACGCGGCCAATGCTGTAGGTCGGAACTGCGAGGATCATCAAGACAGTTCACCACAATCGAGAAGCCTTTTTGATTGCTACGGAACGTAACCGATCGGGTAATACTTGGTCTGGTCTTTTTTATCGAGTACCAGATCGGAGAAATCAGCATTTAGGTACGTGTTGAACCGTTGGTCAAATCTGATCGCTATCTTCTTTATGCTATCGGGTTCTCGTTTGAAGATCAGGTCGACCACGTAAGGGTTGCCATTTGCTACGTCCACGCAGAAATAATCATTCTCCCTCGTGTATGAAGGGCGTGTTTCGCAAGGAATCACTTGTGCGGGATTGAGTGGTTCGATTGAGTCATTGAAGAAAAAATGAACACATTTCAGTAGGCTGTCGGTCGGACAGGTTGGCTTGCCATGTAGCACCAGCCTCACTTGCAACTCCTCGTATTGATAATACTGTCTATTGCCAGTTCTGTGGAAAACAGGCAGTAATGGAGGACCGATGAAAAGAACTTTTGGGCATTTGGAAAAGTAGAAACCAATCGCAGCGTTGCTGTCGCAATTATGATATACATACGAACTCCATGGGTAGTGAACCGATTTCCATGTGAGTTTCCGCTTGAAATTTTTGTTTTTGGTCTGCGCCCAATTCCCAATGGGCGAATCCATGGTCAGGTTGATGTGTTTCTCAATAACGGAACAGCCAGAAATTGATATAAACAGCAAAAGCCATGAGAATGTCTGTAGAAGCCGCTTACGCTTGAACTGCAATAAGGAATATGCCATTAGGGGATGGGGTAAGTTTTGCATCGACCTCTGAACGATGCTAAAGGCATTTGATTGTATAGACAGTAGGATTGTCTCTAACCAAGGAAAGGGTTATTGGTCATTGCTCGAACTGCGAGGTAAGATTCCTCGGCTTGTTCCTCGGAATGACAAAAGGTTCAGTCAAACCTCATTCGTCAACGCCTTAACCACTTTGAACTGGTTGAAGAACTCACCCACGAATACGCGGCCAATGCTGTAGGTGGGAACCGCGAGGATCATACCCGCAATGCCTGCCACGTTGCCCGCCATCAGAATGACAAGGAATATCTCCAACGGGTGGGCTTTCACACTCTGTGAGTAGATGAGCGGTTGCAGCACGATATTGTCGAGCAGCTGTGCCACGGCATACACCAAGGCCATTTGGCCTGTAAGGCTGAGCATGCCCGCTGGGTCGAGACCTGCGGAGTTGGTGCTGAGTCCGATGGTGATGCCCACAGCGGCCCCGATCATCGGTCCTACATACGGAATAACGTTGAAGAGGCCCGCAATGAAGCCGATGAGCATGGCGTTGTCAACCCCAACAATGGCCAGTCCGATGGAAACGATGCTCATCACAATGGCCACCTCGATGATGACCCCGATGAAGTAGCGGGTGAGGAGTTCCTTGCTCTTGTGCAGCACCTTGCCGAAACGCTCTTCGTGCCTGTCTGGCACGAGGGTCATGATCATGTTCTTGAAAAGCCCTTGATCTTTGAGGAAGAAGAAGGTGATGAAGGTGATGGCAAAGAAGGCGATGAAGATGTCGCCCGTAAGGCCCAAGGCGTATTGCACGCTATCGCCCACAGCCGAAATGTTGAAGAGGTTGGTGAGCATGTGCTTGAGCTCTGATTCGAGCATGATGGGTACTTCGGTGAGCTGAAACTGGTTGATGTAGTCTTCTGCCACGCGGATGGGGCCACGGACGTTATTCACCACCTCCTGTGTGTTGACATCGGAGAGTTTGCGGGCCTCATCGGCCACCATGGGAATGAATGCGCTGATCACACCTCCGAAGAAGGAGAGCAGTCCACCAATGGTGAGGCTGGCCGCTAACCCCCGCGACATTTGCCTGCCTTTGAACTGCAGCTTGAGCAGGAAACGGATGATCGGCTCACCAATGAGCGAAAGGACCCCTGCCACCAGAATGTAGGCGATGATGGTGTGGAAGTACCACGCCAAGGCAATGAACAGGATGATGAGCGGGATGTAGAACCAGTTGCGTTTCACGGAAGGGTATCGAATTACGAATGTGTACGAATATACGAAGGTGATCAACCGTAGATATTCTCAGTCGCATGTTCTGTTCTTGAAAAACGCCTCCCAGTCTATCTTGGAAATGGACTCGTATTTCTGGAAAATACTGTCAACCCTGTTTGCAACTTCACACGGGGTGGTGTCCTTCCAACAGGCATAATCAACCCTATCAAATACTACAATAATGGGATTCCCCTCCTTATCAAACAAGCAATAATCACGAATCTTTTTATTGCTGTAAATCCTATACTTAGCCAGTTGCCCGTTCTTGTAAAAATCAAGAGTAACCCCATTCACGATTCCATCGCAATGGGTTATTGCCGTATTAAACTGCCATCATCATAAAGCCATTTAGCAAAACCGATTTGAACATTATGGAGTCCTGAATCAGCTGGTGTGGGAATAGTGTCCCACGGAAACACTTCTTCAACATGACCGGAATGTCCGGCATTACAACTGACAAGCGATACCGACATGCCGACCATCAGCGTCAACATCTGCAAGGCAACCAAGGTCAATGACGCACTCAGTCGCATGTTCTGTTTTTGAAAAACACTTCCCAGTCTATTTTGGAAACGGACTCGTATTTTCTGAAAATACTATCAACCCTGTTGGAAACCTCACAGGGTATCGTGTCTTCCTGACAAAAATAAAATGCCCTATCAAAGATTGTCAATATAGGACTTCCTTCAATGTCAAACATGCAATCGTCTTTAATTTTCCCATTTACCATAACAAAATACTTTGATAATTGTCCTGTATTGAAGAACTCAAGACTAATTCCATTTCGTTTTCCATTACAATAGCTACTCACTTCCCATAGTTTACCATCATCGTAAAGCCATTTATAATACCCACTCCGAGAATCATGAATTCCTGAATCGGGTAGCAGTGGAATAGTGTCCCATGGAAACACTTCTTCAACATGACCAGAATGTCCGGCATCACAACTGACAAGTGAGACCAAAACACCGATGTACACAATTAAACGTCTGATCTCCCGGTCAACAATTTGGAATGAATGTCCCATCTATGGTATCAGTTTTCTAAATGACCATTCCCTTTTTTGCTTATCGAGTCGGGCCGGCTGTCAACGCCCATAATCTCTGTTACGAATATACGAAGGTAGAGACCCCTCGTTCCTCGGGGAAACAAAAAACGGTTGCTTCGCTGACGAAGGAAGCGTCTAAAACGAAAGAAGCAACCTCCGTTGTGGAGATTGCTTCTTTTAAATCCCCCGCCCTTTTTAAAGGGTGATGGGCGGAAGTGGTCTTATCAGTCGACCGACTCGTGGAGGAACGAGTTGCCATCGCTGAGGCCGCCACGCTTGTTGCCGTTCTCATCGTTTTCGTCCGTGTCGCTCACTTGGTAGCGCGTTACCGAACTTTCGGATGAATGTGGCGTGTCGTCCAAGCTTACGTTACGTCTTTTGAAGGCAGGAACGTTCTCCAACTCGGCCAGGTTGGTCGGGCTGCGGAAACGCGCGTTCATGTTCTTCAGACGCTCCATGCGCTCCTGCTGCTTGCGCTGCATTTCCTCTGCATCCAATGAATCTTCCACCTTGGAAGCGGCAAACGTTTCTGTGCGCGTAATGAGCTTCGGCTCGCCTGTGAGGTTCTCCTCGGCTTTCGCTTTGGTCTCTGGCGAATCGTCATACAAACTGAACTTGGTCACCTCAGTTTCAGCCGTTGGCTCTGGCTTCTTCAGTTCGAATTCGAACTCCGTGGCTGTTTCGGTGGTAACGACATTGTCGTCTTTCGTGTCTTCCACTTCATCCTCTTCCTCATTGAAAAGCAGTGTTTCCTTTTTGAAAAGCGAGAATGTTGGAACCTCGGTAATTTCTTCTTCGGTCTCCTCTTCCTGCTCTTCCATGGTAGGAAGTTCGTTCTCCTCAAACTCCTCTTCGAAGGTTTCCTCAGTTGATTCGATGGTCAGTTCGGTATCGAATGACGCGGCCACTTCGAATTCGTCCTCATAATCCTCGTCTTCCTCTTCCTCGTAAAGTGGAAATTCTTCGCCTTCCTTGATACCGATCATCTCAGGAGCCTCTGCTTCCAGGAACGCATTGATCTCCTCATCTTCCTCATCCACCTTGAAAGCCATCAATGGCGGCTGTTTCTCCTCTTCCTCGGTATCGTCCGTCAGCGTGTATTTGATAACGTTGTCAGTTGTTTCCGAAGTGGTCTCATTTGTAGGAGGAGTGATCAATTCGGCCTGCGGCTTGTTCTCAACTTCGCGCTGTAGGTTCGGATTCATCAACACAGGGCGCGCGGAGAGACCGGAAGGAACGGAGGCTTTCGCTTCTGGCTCGGTTGGCGTGGTGTTCTGCGTTGGTGTAGGCGTTGGAGTAGGAGTAGCGGTTGGCGCTGGCGTAGGAGGCGTTACCACATTCTTAGGACGTGTGTCCAACGTGTGGCGAATGATGTTCTCCTTGCCCGTTACACGCTCCAGTTTCTCGCCTGAAAAACCAGTGGCGATGATAGTCAGCGTCAGTTGATCGCCCAACGATTCTTCGGTGCCATTACCCCAGATGACATCGGCATCCATGCCTGCTTCTTCCTGAATGTAGTCGGTGATCTCGGCCACCTCGTCCATAGTAACCTCTTCGTTGCCAGAGCTGATGTAAAGGAGGATGTTGCTCGCCCCGAAGATGTTGTTGTCGTTAAGAAGTGGTGAGGCCAATGCCTGCTCCACGGCCTTGATGGCGCGGTCTGGACCTGAAGTGGTTGCAGAACCCATGATGGCCACGCCAGAGCTGGTCATTACGGTGCGAACGTCTTCGAAATCCACGTTCACATAACCTTCTACGGTAATGATCTCGGCAATACCTTTTGCCGCGATGGTCAATACGTCATCGGCCTGTCCGAAAGCTTCGCTCAGTTTCAGGTTTCCGTACATCTCGCGCAGCTTGTCGTTGCTGATCACGATCACGGTATCCACGTGCTTTTTCAGCTCTTCCAGTCCGGCATCGGCCTGAAGCTTACGCTTCTTGCCCTCGAACGTGAACGGAACGGTAACGATACCAACGGTCAGGATGCCAAGCTCACGCGCAGCTTCTGCGATCACAGGAGCGGCACCTGTTCCGGTACCACCGCCCATACCAGCGGTAATGAACACCATTTTAGTATTGTTCTCGAGCACTTCCTTGATGTCGTCAAGGTTCTCGATGGCAGCGTTGCGGCCCACTTCGGCCTGCGCACCTGCACCACGGCCTTCAGTAAGGCTCGATCCCAACGCGATCTTCTTCGGAACCGGGCTCGTATCGAGCGCCTGTTGGTCGGTATTGCAGACAACGAAGTCGACACCTCGAATGCCTTGTTTGTACATGTGGTTGACAGCGTTGGAGCCGCCTCCACCCACTCCGATCACCTTGATGATGGAGCTATCCTCCTGGGGGAGATTGAAATTCATCATTTCCTTAGCCATTTTTCCTCCTGTTTGGTTATTTGTTATTTGGTTATTCGTTATTGGGTTGTGTGCTTTTCTATTGAAACTGGTATTGATTCTGACCTTAATAACTGTCTTCTCAATAACCAGGAACCATTGTCATTCAATGCCTTCGTTCATCCAGCGCTCGAGGCGTTTGCCCAGATTACGTAATGAGCCGAATGGGCTGTTGTTCTTTTCTTCCGCCACCTCGCGGGCCACTTCTTCCGCCTCCGAAAGCGTTGTTTCCTCTTCTTCTGCTTCAGCTGTTGCAGCAGGTTCTGCGGTCTTTTTCACAACAGGCGTTCCTTCGCGGCCTTCCGCCCAGTCTTCGATGGTCATGCCTTTGGCAGCCAACTCGTCTTTGAACTCAAGGCCTTTCATCACAAGTCCAACACCCGTTGAGAAGATCGGGCTGGTCACGTCATCGGTGTTGCCGCTGGCGAGGTGCTCGTTCGGATAGCCGACACGCACGTCCATTCCTGTCACGTACTCCATCAACTGCGGCAAGTAGCGGAGGTTGGAACCACCACCCGTTACCACGATGCCTCCGATAAGCTTCTTCTCGTACCCGGAGTTCTTGATCTCGTAGTACACGTGCTCAATGATCTCTTCCATACGCGCCTGAATGATGCTCGCCAGATTCTTGAGGCTGATCTCGCGCGGTTCGCGACCACGCAATCCTGGGATGGAAACGATCTCGTTGTCCTTCGCTTCAGTTGCAAGGGCCGAACCGAATTTCACCTTCAGCAATTCTGCTTGATGCTTGATGATGGTGCAACCTTCCTTGATGTCTTCGGTGATGATGTTACCACCGAACGGGATCACAGCCGTGTGACGGATGATATTGTCTTGGAAGATGGCGATGTCGGTTGTACCACCACCGATATCAACCAAGGCCACACCTGCTTCCATTTCCTCATCGCTGAGAACAGCGGCAGAAGAAGCAAGTGGTTCAAGGATCAACTCAGTAACCGAAAGACCAGCTTTGAACGCACAACGGTGAATGTTTTTCGCGGCAGCGATCTGCCCTGTAATGATGTGGAAGTTGGCTTCCAGACGGATGCCGCTCATTCCCACAGGATCTTTGATGCCTTGCTCGTTGTCTACGATATACTCTTGTGGCAGCACGTGGATGATCTCTTCACCTGGCAACATCTGTAGTTTGTACATGTCGCGGATCAGGTTGCGAACGTCCTCTTTGGCGATCTCCGTTTCAATAGAATCGCGAGTATAAATGCCACGGTGCTGCAACGACTTTATGTGCTGCCCTGCAATACCCACATTCACGTACTTGATCTTGATGCCCGTTTTCTGCTCGGCCTCTTCCACAGCCGTGCGGATCGACTGCACGGTCTTGTCGATGTTGGCCACCACGCCCCGGCTCACGCCCAGCGACTCCGATTTGCCGATGCCGAGAATCTCGATCTTGCCATGCTCATCGCGTTTACCAACAATGCAAGCAATTTTGGTTGTTCCGATGTCAAGTCCTACTACGATGTCTGAATTTTCCATTAGCTGTTCTTTTTGGTGCAGATAACCTGGTCTTTGTATTTAAGGTTGATGTGGGAGTAAGGCTCCCATCCGGTTTTGTTGAGTCCTTTGGTATAGAAGAGGTGAAGCTTCTTGAATTTCTCCTCCATCTTGTCGGTGCGGCCAAGCAGAATGGAGTGGTCTCCAACGGTTGGGATAAGTGTGAGCTCTCCGTTCGGTTCTACCACAATTTGCTGGATGTTCGCTTTCCAGAATTCGGTGCCTCTGATGAATGTGGCCAGGTCGAACAGTTCGTCCAAGCATGAAACATTCTTGAGGCTGTCCTTCATGGTTGCCACATTGTAGCGCTGCATCAAATGCGTCTTCTCCATGATGAAACCGCTTGCCACAGGCACACGCGCGGTGTAGTTCTGACTGGTCGGCATCACGTTTCCTTCCTTGTCGAGGTAGAAACTTTCCCCGTTGGAATTGAACACACGCAGGATCGGTTCGCGCTGATACACTTTCACCGCAAACACGCCATTGTGCTTGGTGTATACTTCGGCTCGTTTTACCGATGGATCGGAAGCAATGTGGCGCTCGTAAGCCGCGATCGGAACAGAAGAGATCGGCTTGCCTTTCGGACCGCCCTTGCTGTTGATCATGTCCATCACATCCTCGTTCGTCACGAAGAACACGCCACTTCCCGGATCCACCTCAATGCGGATGTCCTCGCACAGGATCTTGTCCGATTCGCGGGCGGTGAACGCCAATGAAACGAAGAGCCCGATGATGCCCAGAAACACAAATGCTATGTTCAGAATGCGCTTGATCATGACATCAGTTTCTGTTTGATGGGTGAAACCAATTGGTCGATGTCTCCCGCACCCATGGTGAGCAGTATGTCCAGTTCTGCGGCAGAAAGTTCATCCACCATAGTTTGCTTGCTCACCAATTCCTTGGCAGGATTCGAGATTCTTTCCAGCAGAGCAGATGAGGTGATTCCAGGAATCGCTTCTTCGCGTGCAGGATAGATCTCAAGCAAGGTCACTTCATCCAACTGCGAAAGGCTGCTGGCGAATTCGTTCATGTGATCCTTGGTGCGGCTGAACAGGTGCGGCTGGAAAATGCCTTTTACCTTGCGTCCTGGGAACAGTTCACGAACCGAACCGATACATGCAGAGATTTCCGTTGGATGATGTGCGTAATCATCAATGTAAACCAGATTGTCAGTATTGATGTGTACTTCGAATCTGCGCTTCACGCCTTTGTAAGTGGCCAATCCGTTGCGGATCTCCGCTTCCGAAAGACCCAACTGATCCACAGCCGCGAAAGCCGCCACCGCGTTCTCCACGTTATGCAGACCAGGCATTCCGAATTTCAGGTCTTTCAGTTTTCCCGAGGGAGAATGAAGGTCGAATTTGTACTGCCCGTTCTCGATGGAAAGGGCAGAGGTATAGTAGTCGCTTTTCTCACTCACCGAATAAGTGAAATTGCGTTTTGATGTTTCCGAAAATGGAAGTCCGAGACGGTAGATCAACGTTCCGTTTTCCGTCACGCGCTCAGTGAACTGCTTGAATGAATCGAGCATGTCATCGGCCGTGCCGTAAATGTCCAAGTGGTCGGCATCTACAGAAGTGACGATGGCAATCTCTGGCGAAAGCGTCAGGAACGAACGGTCGAACTCATCCGCTTCAACTACCATCAGGTCAGAACTTGTTGAAGTGAGTAGGTTCGTGTTGTAGTTGGTGCTGATGCCGCCCAAGAAAGCGTTGCAGTCTTTCGATGACGACTTGAGCAAATGCGCAATAATTGAACTTGTGGTCGTCTTGCCATGCGTTCCTGCTACCGCAACCGTTCTGTAGGTGTTGGAAAGCACGCCCAATACCTCCGAGCGCTTCAATACTTCAAATCCGTTCTCACGGAAGAAGTTCAATTCTGAATGATTCTTCGGAACGGCTGGCGTGTAGATGATAAGCGTACTTGCAGCACTCTTGAATGATGAATGAATCGCATTCACATCATCCGAATAATGCACCGCTATACCACTCGCTTCCAGCTCTTTGGTGAGTTCGGTGGAGAAGCGGTCGTAGCCTGCAACGGCTTTTCCTTGCTTCGCGAAATAGCGAGCAAGCGCGCTCATACCGATACCTCCGATACCGATCAGATAGACAGCTTGTATGTCGTTCAGCGCTTTCACGTTATTCAGCGATCTTTCTGCGTTCAATTCTTTCACGGGCTTCTTCCAAGGCGCGGTGAAGTCGCTTTTCAAGTTCTTTTTTCGGGGGAAGTTCTGTCCAGTATTCCGCCACCATGATTCCGTCCTTGTGCATTTCCAGCAGTTCTATCTGCTCCTTGTTGCTCTCTGCGCAGAGAATCAGGCCGATGGGCGTTTCTTCTCCGTCTTGGCGTTCGTGCCTGTCCAGCCATTTCAGGTAGAGCTCCATCTGTCCCTTATGTGCCGCTTGGAATTTGCCCAACTTCAGTTCGATGGCAACCAGTCTTCTCAATGAGCGATGGAAGAACAGGAGATCCAGATAGAAGTCCTCACCGTCTATTATTATCCGCTTTTGCCGTTCCACAAAGGCAAATCCCCGACCGATTTCGAGTATGAACTTTTCAAGTTCCTGTATGATCGCTTGCTCCAGATCGGCTTCCAGATACGTGTCTTTCAGACCGAGAAAGTCAAGGAGGTATGGATCCTTGAACATGCGGTTTGCTTCAAGATTGGTGTTCTGTAGTTGAAGGTCGGTGATTGCTGTCCGCTCAAATGCCTTTCGACTGATGTTGTGCTGCAATTCGCGAACGCTCCAGTTTTCTAAAGTTATTTTCTCGGCATAGAAATGTCTGGCCTCTTCTTTTTTCAGTGGAAGCAGAAGGACAAAATGTGACCAACTCAATTGTCGCGACAGTGTCGCGACTTTTTCTCGATCGGTAAACTGTTCTGCAAATTGCATCATACGCCTCACGCCTTTCTCGGTGAAACCCCTTCCGTACAGTTCTGTCAATTGTCGCGACACTGTCGCGACAATTTGTTTTCCATACGCAGCACGCTGGCTGTCAAGGATTTCCGAGTTGATTCGTTTCCCGATTTCCCAAAACACCAAGGTCATGGTGCTATTGACATGTGCTGTAGCTTCCTGTCTGCCACGCTCAATCAGCACAGAAAGCTCTTTCAGTAGCCTGTTCTCTAAAACCGATATGTTCTGTTCCGGTCTCATGCGGCCTTTGCCAGTTTCAAGATCTCTTTGGCGATTTCCTCATCTGCATTCGGAAGTGCCAGTTTCTTTATGTTGGTTATGAAGCGTGTTTGAGTGGCTTCATCGGACAATAGTTTCAATGCTTCTTCGCACGCTCTTGCGCCAGCTTCTGCATCTGGGACAAGAATGGCTGCATCTACATCCACCAACGCTTGTGCATTCTTAGTCTGATGGTCTTCTGCTGCAAATGGGAATGGAACCAACACCGATGGTTTTCCCACGATACACAGTTCTGAAATGGAACTGGCACCCGCGCGCGACAGCACGACATCGGCCACCGCGTACGCTTGATCCATGGAGTAGATGAAATCTGATACGAAGAAGTTGGTGGCGTTGGCATCTGCCACCGCTTTTTTCGCTTCCTCGATGAAGAGTTTGCCTGTTTGCCAAACCACTTGTACATCGGCTTTTATGAAGTCTTCGATGTGTGCTTTCACAGCCAAGTTGATGGAGCGCGCGCCCAAACTTCCACCGATCACTAGCAGCGTTTTCTTGGTTGGGTCGAGGTTGAAGGTCTTCTGTCCTTCCTCGCGTTTTCCGTCCAGATTCAGAATATCCTGACGAACAGGGTTTCCCGTTCGGATGAGACTTTTTGCCGGGAAGAATTTGTCCATGCCATCGTAGGCCACGCACACCTTCTTTGCCTTCTTACCAAGCAATTTGTTGGTGATTCCTGCATAGGAATTCTGCTCTTGAATTACCGTTGGAATTCGAACGCTGCTTGCAGCATACATCACTGGTCCGCTGGCGAAACCACCGACACCCACAACCACGTTCGGTTTGAATTCCTTGATGATCTTCAATGACTTCAATAGGCTTCCGATCAACTTGAATGGGAAGGCCAAATTCTTGAGCATGTTGCTGCGGTTGAGCCCCGAAATGTTCAGCCCGACAATTTTGTATCCCGCGGCTGGAACTTTTTCCATTTCCATCTTACCCAAAGCACCCACGAAAAGAATCTCCACATCTGATTGCAGTTTCTTCAACGCATTGGCAATGGCAATGGCAGGGAAGATGTGTCCGCCCGTTCCTCCACCTGATATGATCACGCGGACAGCCCCCCCGCCCCCCAAAGGGGGGATTGGAGCAAACTGTATGTTTTTGCGATTATCCATTGACAAGTTGAGCTTCGGTGAAACTGTTGTCGGAAATCTCTGTGACACTTCCCCCTTTGGGGGATGAGGGGGCTAATGCGCGACTTACACTTAAGATCATTCCAATGGAAATGGAGGTGAACCAAATGGAAGTTCCGCCCATACTCAGAAGCGGCAATGGTTGTCCAGTTACGGGGAACAGATTTACGGCCACCGCCATGTTGATGAACGCCTGGAAGATGAGGCTGAACGTGCAGCCGAACGCAAGCAGCGTTCCGAATACGGTTGTTCCCTTATGTACGATTCGCAATCCGCGGAACAGTAGAATCAGATACAGGAACAGAATGGACATGCCGCCAATGAAGCCCCATTCCTCAATAATGATAGCGTAGATGAAATCCGCGTACGCACTCGGAAGTCTGTTCCGCTGAACGCTGTTTCCAGGTCCAACACCTGTGATTCCGCCTGTGGCGATGGCAATTTTGGCTTGCTCGGTCTGGTAATTGGCATCGGCCATTTCCTGTGTTTCCTCCTTGCTCATGAAGGTTTCCACACGCGCTTTCCACGTTCCGAAACGTGGTAGCACTTTCTCAATCGGAAGTGCGTAGGAAAGCAGGAATACGAATGCGCCTGATATGATGATGGAGCCAACGAGTCCGGCCAAGTACTTGATCTTAACGCGGCCGATGAACATGAGGATCAATGATGTAGCAAATAGCACGGCCGCAGTAGAGAAGTTCGCTGGAAGAATCAATGCACAGATGATCAGTACTGGCCACACGATCTGAAGGAAGCCTTCCGTGAAATCGTCCAAAACTTCCTGTCTTCTTGAAAGGAGTCGCGCCAAGTAGGCGATCAACGCCAGTTTAGCAAGGTCGGAGGTTTGGAATGTGATGTTGATGACGGGAAGTGTGAGCCAGCGCGAAGCTGAGTTCACAGATGTTCCCGCAACCAATGTCACGGCCAACAGCGGTATGGAGATCCAAAGGAATATCTGCGCAATGCGCGAGAAATAGTTGTACGGAATCTTGTGTACGAAGTAGATGATTCCCCAGCCGAGTGCGATGATGAGGAAGTGTTTGAAAAGGTAGAATTCGGTGTTTCCGGCCTTTTCGATGTGCGCCAAATTGTTGGTGGCGCTGTACACGGCCAACACGGAAATAAGGGACAGCAGGAACACCACGGCCCAAATGACCATGTCGCCCTGAAGATATTTCCGCATCAGCGAGCCCATTTCTTACTTCTTGGAGTCAATGAATTTTTGAACCGCTTTCGTGAATTGATTTCCGCGGTCTTCGTAGCTGTCAAATAGATCGTGGCTTGAACAGGCTGGTGAAAGAATGATCTTATCGCCTGGACGAGCCAAGGTTGCGGCAGCTTTCACGGCCTCATCGGCTGTGCTTGCCCCAACAATCACTTCCGCATCTGTGAGGAAGGTTTTGAAGACGTTTCCGTTCTCACGCCCCAGACAAACAATGGCACGCACCTTATCTGAAACCAGCTCTTTCAGCATGCTGTAATCCTGTCCGGGTTGCAGTCCGCCCACAATCCAAACAGCTGTTCCTTGCAAACGCTCCAACGAATACCACGTCAGATCCACATTGGTGGCTTTCGAATCGTTAATGAACTCGATGTCATTCCAAACAGCTACGCTCTCCTGGCGGTGACGCGTGCTCTGAACATCAGACACACTTTCCTCAAGAATCTGCTTTCTCAATTCGAGCAAACTGTTGAACATTTCCTGCTCAGTCTGCACTGGGGTGTTCCACTTTTTATCTCTCATGGGGTTTAGGTTTCCTTGGTTTATAGTGATCGAACAGCAGTTTTGAACTTGCGTCCGCGGTCCTCATAATTCTCAAACAGGTCGAAGCTGGCGCAAGCTGGCGAAAGCAACACGGCATCTCCTTTTTTGCCCAGATAGTAACTCGCTTTCACGGCTTCCTCGGCAGACTGCGTATCCACAATGGTCTCAACAATACCCTCAAAGGCTTTGTGGATTTTCTCGTTGTCTGTGCCAAGGCAGATGATGGCCTTCACCTTGTCCCTCACCAGATCGGCCACAATGCTGTAATCGTTGCCTTTATCAACCCCGCCCACGATCCAGATCACAGGCTGGTTCATGCACTCCAGCGCATACCATGTAGAGTTGATGTTGGTGGCTTTCGAGTCGTTGATGAACTCAATTCCCTGAACTTTCCCGACCGATTCGAGGCGGTGTTCAACGGCATTGAAATCGCTCAGGCTTTCTCGGACAGTTTCTTTGCGAAGCTCCAAGAGGCGACCTACAATTCCCGCGGCCATTGAGTTGTAGGAATTGTGTTTGCCCTGTAGTGCAAGTTCGTGGATCGACATGGTAAAGTTTGAGTTGTTGAGGTTTATGTTGAGATTATTCTGTTCGATGTAAGCGCCTTCGGCAACAGTTGCGTTCAGGCTGAATGGGTAGCGCTTGGCTTTCTGTAAGGCGTTCAGCGATGAAGTGATATTCGAATCATCCGCGCAGTAGATGAAAGCATCTTCTTCCGTCTGATTCTGCGTGATGCGGAATTTGGAATTGATGTAGGCTTCCATGTTTCCGTAGCGGTCCAAATGGTCTGGAGTGATGTTCAGCAACACAGCCAGATTGATGCGACTGTCGTACATGTCATCCAGCTGGAAGCTGCTCAATTCGAGTACGAGGTAATCGAATTCCGTATCGGCTACCTGCCAAGCCAAGCTCTTACCAACGTTGCCAGCCAAACCAGCATTCAAACCTGCTTTGGTAAGCATGTGATGGGTGAGCAGGGTAGTAGTGGTCTTGCCGTTTGTACCTGTAATTCCGATAGTCTTCGCGTTCGTGTACTTTAACCCGAATTCGATCTCCGAAACCACAGGAACACCCTTCTTGCGAAGCGACTGAACCAAAGGAGCCGTTTCAGGAATTCCAGGGCTTTTGATCACGAGGTCAGCGTTCAGGATTTTCTCTTCGGAATGCACGCCTTCCTCAAAGTCGATCTGCCAGCTTTTCAGGTTCTTCGCGTACTTTTCCTTCAGCTTTCCTTTGTCGGAAAGGAAGACGTCCCAGCCCTTTTTCTGACCGAGGTACGCTGCGCCCGCACCGCTTTCACCACCGCCCAATATGACGAGTCGCTCTGCCATTATCTGAGTTTCAGGGTTACAATGGTGAGTACTGCGAGCATGATGCCTACGATCCAAAAGCGGCCTACGATCTTCGCTTCGTGCCAGCCCTTTTTCTGGTAGTGATGGTGCAGCGGAGACATGAGGAAGATTCTGCGGCCTTCGCCATATTTCTTCTTGGTGTACTTGAAGTAGCTCACCTGCATCACCACCGAAAGGTTCTCCATCAGGAAGATTCCGCACAGAATCGGGATGAGCAGTTCCTTACGTATTGCCAACGCGAAAACCGCTATGATGCCGCCCAATGCCAAGCTTCCTGTATCGCCCATGAAAACCTGAGCTGGGTACTGGTTGTACCATAGAAAACCGACACATGCACCAACAAAGGCTGCGATGTACACCACCAATTCGCCCGAACCTGGGATGTACATGATATTTAGGTAATCGGCAAAAATGATGTTACCCGAAACGTAGGCCAATGCTCCAAGTGTGACTCCCGCAATCGCTGAAGTTCCAGTGGCCAGACCATCCAGACCATCGGTAAGATTGGCTCCGTTGGAAACAGCCGTCACGATGAAGATGACAATCGGAATGAAGATCAACCAACCCCAGTCTTTCGCTTTATCGCCCAAGAAGAATAGGAGCGAACTGTAATCGAATTCGTTGTCTTTTACGAACGGAATCGTAGTGACCAGTGAGTGTTCAGGTTCGCCATAAACTGGAGTTCGCTGGAGTTCAACGGTTTTTCCATCCACAACCGTTTCAACGGTTTCTCCGCCATGTACCAGTCGGTCTTTTATGGCTACATCTTCGTTGAAATAAAGCGTGCATCCAACGATGATCCCGATGCCGATCTGGCCCATGATCTTGAACCTTCCGGCCAAACCTTCCTTATCTCGTTTGAAGACCTTGATGTAGTCATCCGCGAAGCCGATCAGTCCCAACCAAACGGTGGAGACCAGCATCAGAATCACGTACACATTATGAAGCTGCGCGAATAGTAGCGTTGGAATGACGATGGAGGAGAGGATGATGATTCCGCCCATTGTAGGTGTTCCCTGCTTGGCAACTTGGCCTGCGAGGTCGAGGTCGCGAACGATCTCACCCACTTGCTTCAGTTGTAGGAACTCAATCACCTTCTTGCCGATCAACATCGAAATGATAAGCGAAGTGATGATGCTCGCAGCCGCTCGGAATGAGATGTACTGGAACACGCCAGCTCCTGGCAGATGGTAATGCGATTCAAGGAAGTCGAACAGATAGTATAGCATCAGTGGATCTGTTTGAGGTTGGTGGTGAGTACTTCCATGTCGTCAAATGGCGTGCGAATACCTTTGATCTCCTGGTATTTCTCGTGGCCTTTTCCAGCCACAAGAATGATGTCGCCTGGCTGAACCAACATGCAGGCCGTGCGGATAGCTTCCGCGCGGTCGATGATGGTCACAGCTTTCTTTTTCAGAACTGGGTCAAGGCCAGCTTTCATGTCTTCGATGATGGCCAGCGGGTCTTCGCTTCGCGGATTGTCAGAAGTGAGAATGACCTTGTCGCTGCCTTCAGCTGCAATGCGGGCCATTTCTGGTCGCTTGGTCTTGTCGCGGTCGCCACCACAACCCACAAGCGTGACCAGTTTTTCATTTCCGGTGCGCAGTTCGTGAATGGTCGAAAGCACGTTATCCAGCGCATCGGGCGTGTGGGCGTAATCCACAATCCCAAGAATGTTGTTCTCCGTTTTGATGAATTGGAAGCGACCGTCTGGCGAATGCAAGTTGCTGAGTGTGGTCAGGATTTGCAGTTTCTCTTCTTTCAGTTCGAGCGCTGCTCCGTAAACGCTCAGAATATTGTAGGCATTGAACGAACCGATCAATCGCGTGATCACTTCCTGTCCGTCAATGTTCAGGATCAGTCCAGTAAGGTTGTTCTCAAGGATTTTGGCCTTGCGATCAGCCATCGATTTCAGACCATAGGTAACGATCTTGGCCTTGGTGTTCTGCACCATCACCTCACCATTCTTGTCATCCACATTGACCAGTGCAAATGCCTTGGATGAAAGTCCATCGAACAGCATCTTCTTCGCCTTGATGTAATTGCTGAACGTCTGGTGGTAATCGAGATGGTCGTGAGTGATGTTGGTGAAAATGGCTCCCGCGAATTCGATTCCAGCCACACGGTGCTGATCCAACGCATGCGAACTCACTTCCATGAAGCAGAATTCGCAACCAGAATCCACCATTTCAGCCAAAAGTCTGTTCAGGTTGATCGGGTCTGGAGTGGTGTGCGTGGCTGCAACAACGGTATCGTTGATCAGGTTTCTGACCGTTGAAATCAATCCGACCTTGTAGCCCAACGCCCTGAACAGTTCGTAGAGAAGCGTGGCGGTGGTTGTTTTACCGTTGGTTCCAGTTACGCCAACCAGTTTCAAATCTTGCGAAGGATTGTCGAAGAAGTTCGAAGCGATGACGCCTGCAGCATAGCGGCTGTTCTTCACTTGCACGTAGTTCACTTCCTTTTTCAGTTCCTTCGGAAGCTCCTCGCAAACGATGGCCAATGCGCCTTGCTCAATCGCCTTTTCGATGTAAGCATGGCCGTCAGTCAGCGTGCCTCTCACAGCGATGAAAAGCGAGAATTTCTTCGCTTCGCGCGAATCGATACACACGTTTTCAATGGCCACGTTGGTTGAACCCACCACCTCTTCAATGCCTGCCCGATACAATATGTCCTTCAGCAATTTCATGATAGGCGGATGGTTATTTCGCGTCCTTCGGTGATGCGTGTTCCTGGAATGATCGACTGTTGACGGACAACTCCCGAACCTTCCATTGTCACTTTCAAACCAGCGTTTTCGAGTAGATAGAGCGCATCCATGGCGCCCATTCCTACCACTCGTGGAACAAGGTTTTCTATCACTTCGCGCTCCGTGATTTCTACTTCATTGCTGTCGGCACTTGCCACGGCCCATTTCGCGTCTGGGTCTTTCACTTCGGCCTTGATCTCAAGTGAACCAAGTGCGGTCATCAGGTCTTTTTTCTCGGTGACTTTGGCAAATGGAATGCGGCCATCTGCCATTTCAGGGTCGGAGGCAACTTCCTCCAACATCTTCACTTGCGTGGAATAGACCTTGTCGCTGATCTCTTTGAAAACGGGGCCTGCAACCAGGTTTCCGTAGTAAACCGAACTGGTTGGCGAATCCACTACCACAATGCACGAATAGCGTGGCTTCTCCGCAGGGAAATAGCCTACGAAAGATGCCTGATAGCTTCGGTTCTGGTGGTAACTTCCACCTTTCGAGATCTGCGCGGTTCCCGTTTTACCTGCGATCTTGTAGTTGGCGTGCTTCAGGTTGCGAGCTGTTCCGTGTTCCACCACGCCTTCCATCAGGAGTTTGAGGTTGTCAACCGTTTCTTGGGAACAGATCTTTTCTTCCAACACGACCGTTGGGAACTCCTTTTCAATGCTTCCATGCTTCGCGATGCTGTTGACAAAACGCGGCTTCACCATGCGGCCATTGTTCGCTATTGCGTTGTAAAGCGTCAGTATCTGAAGAGGTGTTTCCAATACTTCGTACCCGATGCTCATCCAAGGCAACGAGATGCCCGACCACGTTTTATCATCTGGCGATGGAATGGAAGGTTGTCCTTCCCCTTTGATCTCCAATCCAAGCGGTTGGTCGAGGTGCATTTTTCGCAAACGGTCCACCATTTTCTTCGGGTCTTTCTGGTAGTGTTGCGTTACCAGTTTTGAGATTCCAACGTTGGAGGAGATTTCGAATGCTTTGGCGACTGTTATCTTATCATAAACGCCCGTTTTCGAGTCCTTCATGGTCTCGCTGTAATAGCGCTTGATGCCGCCTTCGATGTCAACCGAGTCGGTGATGTCCACATAGCCATCTTCCAACAGGCAGATCATACTTGCCAGTTTGAAGGTTGAACCAGGCTCGGTGGCCGCACCAATGGCGTAGTTGAAGACCTCTGCGTAGCTGCCATCTTCCTGTTCGGTAAGATTGGCGATGGCCTTGATGGCACCTGTTTCCACTTCCATCAGAACAGCACAGCCGTGGTGCGCGCCATGCTTCTGAAGTTGTGTGTAAAGCGCATGTTCGGCTACGTCCTGAATGTTGATGTCGATGGAAGTGATAAGGTCGGAGCCATCCTCAGGTTCCACCTCGTTCTCATCGTTCAGCGGTTTCCAGTTTCCGCCAGCGATCTTCTGCATCAGTCGTTTGCCGCCAACTCCAGAGAGCTCTTTCGAGTACGCACCTTCCAGCCCAACGCTAAAGTCGGGGCGGTCGTAACCGATGGTTCGCGCTGCAAGATGCTTGAACGGCTTCGCGCGCTTGTTGTATTGATGATAGATCAGCCCGCCTTTGTACTTGCCACGATTGAAGATCTCAAACTCGCGAAGCGCCTTCAGTTCCTTGTGGCCAACTCTCCTTTTAATAAGGAAATACTGGCTCTTGTTGAGGCGCGCCTGTGTCAGTTCGCGCTTATAGGTTTGGGCAGATTTATCCTTGAAAAGACCAGCAAGCTGTTGCGAGAGTTTGTCGATGTGTTCGTTGAAATACTCATCAGAAAGTGCTGGAATGGCCGCATCCCAACGGATTTCATAGATCGGTTCGGAAGTGGCCAAAAGGCTTCCGTCTGCCGCGAAGATGTTGCCACGCGCAGCTTCGATCTCTCGGAAGGCGGTGGTCTGCGATTCCGCTTTTTCGCGCCACTTTTCACCTTCAATGAACTGCAATTGCGCCACGCGACCAACAATGGCCAGCGCAAACACGCACATCAGTCCGTACGACAGATAGACTCGGGTCTTTATTTGTTTTTCAAGACTCAATTCTCTGGCTTCTCTTCTGGTTTGATGACGATTTTCTTTGGTGGAACCACGCTCTCGTAAATGCCCATTGGGGCAACTGCTTTTGCCACCTCACTCTGCTTGCTCACGAACATCAGTTCCGAGCGCGTGGAGATGAATTCCGACTTCAGGTCTTTCAACTCGCGGTTCAGTTTTTCCATGCCGATGATGGTGCCCTCTCCGTAGTGGCTGTTGCCGATGTAGAAGATGCCGATGCCGAACAGGAAGAGCAGGTACGGGATGTTGTTGAGCACGTTGTCGCGTGTCAGGAAACTTCCGTCCAGCACACCAAGCACGCGCTTCGCGATGGAATCTCCGTTGGTATTTTTCGCTTCGGTGCTCATTTCACTTTTTCTGCAATGCGGAGCTTGGCGCTTCGTGCGCGCGGGTTCCTTTCTATTTCCTCATCCGTTGGGATGATTGGTTTGCGATTCACAGCCTCGAACGGCACGATCGGTTTTCCGTAGAAATCCTTCTCGATCTTTCCTTCAATGTTGCCGCTACGGACCAGATTCTTCACCATGCGGTCTTCCAGTGAGTGGTAAGAAATGACCACCAATCTTCCGCCTTCGGCCAACAGGTTCGGCATTTGAGTCAACATCTCTTTCAAGGCGTTCATTTCATCGTTCACCTCAATGCGGATGGCCTGAAAAACGCGAGACAGGAAACTGTTCTCCTTTCCTCTTTGCGCCAATGGTGTGGCAATTGCTTTGAATGCTTCGATGCTGTCGATGGAGCCGTTGCCGCGCGCATTCACAATCGCATTCGAGAGTTTCCAAGCCTCCTGTAGGTCGGAGTTTTCTCGGAAGATCCGCGCAAGGTCTTCGACCAAATACTCGTTAATGACCTTGTGTGCGGTAAGCTCAATTCCAGCGGACATGCGCATGTCCAATGGGCCATCAGCACGCGTGCTGAATCCTCGGCTTGCCTCATCAATTTGGTGTGATGAAATACCGAGGTCGGCCAAAATACCGTTCACAGGCAACGCTCCGTAGTACTTCAGAAAGTTGCGTACGTATCTGAAGTTGTGCGGGATGAATGTGAATCGACTGTCCTGAACCAAGTTCATTTGTGCGTCTTTATCTTGATCGAAGGCGAACAGATGTCCACCTTTCAAATGCTTTAAGATCTCCCGTGAATGGCCGCCTCCTCCGAAGGTCAGATCCACGTAAACCCCATCAGGGTCGATCATTAAGCCGTCAACGCATTCCTGTAACAGGACGGGGTCATGGTAGGTCATCAGCCCCGTCTTTAAGGCTGCCCATGACTTCTTCAGCCAGTGTGGCAATGTCTGTTTCAGGATTGCTCAGCTTGGCCTCGTAAGCGTCCTTGTCCCATATTTCCACATAGGTACCGGCACTTGCGAGAACGATGTCCTTGTCAATTGCTCCGAATCCCACAAGGTCTTTGGGGATCAGCAATCGACCGGTCACATCAAGCTCAACGATCTTAACCCCGGCAGTGAACAATCGAATGAACTCGACATTCTTGCGAACGAACTTGTTGAGTCTGTTCACCAAGTTCATCTTGTCGTCCCACTCGCTCATCGGGTAGAGTTCAAGGCATTTCTCGAACATGCCGCGCTTCATAACGAAGCCACGCTCGAGGTCAGACATCAACTGCTTCTTCAATGCTGTAGGAAGCATGAGTCGGCCTTTGGCGTCCACCTTACACTCGTATGTCCCGATGATGTTGGTCAATTCCTCAGGGATTTATCAGGTAAAGTAATGGATTATCTACCACTATTTACCACAGTTTACCACAACTGTTGAAAACTTTATAGTTCAAAGCTACATAAAGGTTACGGATTAACGAAGATTAAGTACGTTTTAGTATAAAATTGGTGGTGGTAAAAAGTGGAGGTAGTGTTGATAAAGGTGAAATTTCGGGGTTGTTCTGTTCGGCTTTCCGCCCCTTCATTTTTGGTTAATTTTGGGCGAACGTCATTTCAACGGATGATAAAGGAAGAAGCAGGGCATAAGTACATTGAGCGTGGTGAAGGGCCGGTGTTGCTGGTTCTGCATGGCCTTTTCGGTGCGCTCAGCAATTTCCACGGTGTGCTGGATGAATTCTCGAAGGATTATAAAGTGGTAATCCCGATGATGCCGATCTATGATCTTCCACTATTGAAAACCAACGTGAAGGAGTTGGCGGGATACATCCATGAGTTTGTCACCTTCAAAGGCTACAATACCGTTTCGCTACTTGGAAATTCGTTGGGCGGTCACGTTTCGTTGGTTTACACGGTTGTTCATCCCGAAAAAGTGGACGCGCTGATTCTGACCGGAAGTTCTGGTCTGTACGAGAACGCCTTCGGAGGTTCTTTCCCTCGAAGAGAGGATAAGGCATATATAAGGAAGAAGGTGGAGGCTACTTTTTATGATCCTGCTACTGCCTCAGAAGAATTGGTTCAAGAGGTTTTTGAGATCATCAATGATCGGAACAAATTGGTTCGTATTCTGGCTATTGCCAAGTCGGCCATCCGTCATAACATGAAGGACGATCTTCCAAGTATCAACGCTCCGGTTTGTCTGATCTGGGGAAGAGAAGACGGTGTTACTCCTCCGGAGGTGGCTGATGAGTTTCATGAGCTCCTTCCAAATTCAGAGTTGTATTGGATTGAAAAGTGCGGACATGCACCAATGATGGAGCATCCGCAGCAGTTCAATCAATTGCTTGCCCCGTGGCTGAAGCAGCACGTTAAAGCCAACTGATGTCGGTGGTAATTAAAGATGTGAGTTTTGTGATGAGCAATTCGGACGTGCGTAAATGTCCGAAGCCGGATCGTCCTGAATATGCATTCATTGGTCGCTCCAACGTTGGCAAGTCTTCGCTGATCAATATGTTGATGCAGCGGAAGAACCTGGCCAAGACCAGTTCCACGCCTGGTAAGACACAACTCATCAATCACTTTTTGGTGGATGATGTATGGTACTTGGTGGATCTTCCCGGATATGGGTTTGCCAAGGTTCCAAAAGCCCATAGGCAGAAGTTTGAGAAGATGATCTCGGATTACATTCTACAGCGGGAGAATCTGGTGAATGTTTTTGTGCTGGTTGATTCAAGGCATTCTCCTCAGACGATCGATCTTGAATTCATGGAATGGCTTGGTATGTCGCAGATTCCGTTCAGTATTGTCTTTACAAAGTTGGATAAACTGAAACCCAAAGAGGTTGAAGCCAAGATAAAGGCCTATCAGGATAAGATGCTGGAAACCTGGGATGAGCTCCCACATCAGTTCTTAACGTCAGCAGAAAAGTTTGATGGTCGGGAAGAGCTTTTGGAATATGTCAATCAGTTGAATTCTGATTTCGCAGGAAAGTTCGGCCAATAAAAAAGGCTTCCTAATGGAAGCCTTTTTAGTGTATTTACACCGGTCCGGTTACCTTATCAACTGAAGCCAACCTTTGTTTACATCTCCTCCCGGAGGCGTACTGAAATTGTCACCGTTGTCTTCAATGGCGTTACCGGAAACCATCGTTGGGTTTGTAATTACGTAGAAATACGTTCCAGCCGGAGCTTGCACGCCAGCCGAAGTGGTGCCATCCCAAGAAATAAGTGGAGAAGTGTTTTCGAACACAATATTGCCCCAGCGGTTGTAGATCTGAAGTTTGTAGTCGCCTACTGCGCTTGTTCTTACGTCAAACACATCATTCCATCCATCACCGTTAGGGGTAAATACGTTAGGAATGATCATTCCTTCAACAACATTGACTGAAATGACCATGGTGTCCAAACACTCAAGTCCGCTTCGCACAATGAGTTGAATATCATACGTACCTGTTTCACCGTACGTATGGTAAGGAGTGGAGTCATTGCTTGTTACGCCATCACCGAAATCCCAATACCATTCGCTCGTCAATATGCTCGAATCCACCATTCCGAGAATGTCGTCAACGAAAATTCCTCCTGGCAAGGTCGTGTCAGTACTGATTGAGAAGTTGGCGATAGGAAGCGGCCAGATCTCTACACTGTAGTTCTGAAGATGTGAAGTACATCCTCCATTGATCGAATTCGGAATGGTTTCTAAAACATCAACCGAACCGTAAACAGCGCCAAGACTGTCATTGTGCCAGATAACCGTTACAGAGGTGCTGTCTTGAGCTATTACCGTACCGCCTGTAACCACGAAATCGTAAGAAGATCCGTTATCAGGTACGGAGTAGGTCGTAGGGACGTTTGCGCAAAGCGCGGTATCTCCGGTAACTTCTGGTGCTGGCGGAACACGGAAGCCAAGAATGTAAGCGTCTTCTGGATAGGTTGCGAAATCAGAATAGTTGTAAACACCTACTTGAGGGTAGAAATTCACTACACCCGATGCGGTGTTGATCAGGTCTTCCCAAACAGCGTTACTGGTACTCCAATTGGCCATGGTGTTGTAATCCTCATCGATCAGTGGCGCGAATGGATTGGAACGAATATCAATTTCCGCTGCGGCCACACCGCCATTGTCCTTGTTGATTCTGTGATACCACCATGGGTTTACGTAGCAGAGGTTAGTGTCCAAATTCGTAACCGGAAGGCCGTTGATGGTCGCATTACGGTTCACGAATCTCACGTGAAATGTATCAACCGCGTTTGTCTGTGGTTTGATGATCACCGGACGGTAACGCTTGATCTGATTGGGTGAAACGTTCAAACGGGAACCGGTTGGGAAAAGATAGTTGGTATTCTGTGCAACCGCACGCGCCAAATTCCCATTGTCCAAACTTGAGACGAAACCACATGTGTCGCAGTTTGCATTGCGCTGTACAGCACCAACAGCGGGGTTAAATACCCAAAGGATGTTGACATCGGTTGCCCACTCACCTCTGTGCAGGTTGATCGTTCCGCTTGGGTCGATCTCTGTATCGATACTGTCCTGAACTCTTCGATTGTGTGCCATCAGTTCCACGTCATGGAAGCGTGTGATGGAAACACCTTGAATGGAATCGCCATCGATTGTGTCATTGGCAAAGAATCGGACTTTTCCCGTTCCTGCATAGAAGATGCCGTTGTTCTCCCAGTCACCGTAAACGTCAAACATGCCGTTGTTTCCGGGAATCTGTAGCGGGAATGTGTTGTCGCCACCGCACTGCGCATTATTGATGAAGTCGTTCTTCACGATCAACTTGCCCAAGTTGACAAGTGTACTGTCATTGTTTGTGAATGTGCCATCTACCCAAACTACAGCAGAGTCGTTGATCCCTCCATTGATGAAGAACATGGCTCCGTTGTTGAATACCAGCGGGTCTGGTTCGGCTTGGGCGTGTACGAGGTCAACCATTCCGATCGTTAGAAGCAACAACAGGAACAATCCATTAAGCGGGGTTGAGATTTTCATTGGACAGTAAAAGGTTTTACCTATTTGGTTTTGTCAAAGTTCACAAATATATACGCGCGGGGCGAAATCTTCAAATAAAACTTGGGGCGTAGTAAGCGCGTCATTGCACTTGCGCCCAAGTTCAATCAAACATCTCTTTGGCGAAATGTTGTCCGAATTCGCGCATATCGGCCGCCATTTTGTCTTCGCTTGTGGCCCGTTGCAGCGTATCGGCCATGGAAACAATGGTCTGATGGAAAAACCGCTTCATTTCATCTACGCGCATCTCTTTGGTCCAGAGGTCCATACGGAGTGTTTCTTCGCTATCGGTGTCATACACAGAGATCATAATCGCCTTGCTGTCGAGATTGGTTTCCATGCCAGCGTCTGTGGCCATCCAATCGATCTTTTCGGGCACTTGGTTCTCGTCAAGGGTTACGTTGAACGTGATCTTTGATGTCTTGCTCATGTTACAGTTTCGGTTTGTATTTGGAATGCGCCAGAATATCCTGCGCGTTCTGGTTCAGCATCAGCTGTTGAAGGCTGATGTTCGGGTTTTCCTGCATGTACTTCCGTACGATCTGCCAGCCGACCCATTGACCCAATCTTCCTGGTGAGTCTTTTGGAATTCCAGCCACGAACGGAGCTTGATTTATCCACTTGTTGATAGTCATGTAATCGGTGGTGTAGAGGAGTTCCTCATCCACCAAATGCGCCCAAATGCGTGGCTCGTATGTTTGGCACCATTCCATGGCGTAGGGGCTGAATCCGACTTTCACAGAGTCTTCCGTGTTTCGGAGCGTGGCATCAAGCGCATACAGCAATTTACCTTCAAAAACCATGTGGTCCAGCAGCGTTTTCCGTTCTGCCTCTGTTTCGAACATGGATTGTAACCAACCTTTCATGGCCTGCGGAACCACCTGATCGGGTTTCATGTTGTCGAACATATATTTCGGAAATCCTGCCAGAGGATACACGGGATAATCCGCACCGAGAAACATATCGAGTCCAATGCCCAATGTGGTCTTGCTTGCAATGACGCTGTTGTTCAAGGCCGAGATGACAAACACGACATTCGGCACCAAGCTATCTGGAAAATGATACTTGAAGTGACGGAATCCGTCAGTGAGTTGTTCTTCAATTCCTTCAAGATTCCCGAATTGCTTCTCAACATCACTGTGCAGTGTAAGCATGTTCTCGTTGGTGATGAACTGCGCTACCGCAAACGGAAACGAGCCATCTTCGGGGTTTCCAAGTTGCAGAACACCTTCCGAGTAGAGCGTGAAAAATTCTCCATACTTGTCTTGGAGCGTTTTGGTGTCGGTTTTTCCTGCCGTTGGGTCGAGCGCGAAGAGTTCTTGGTCCAAGCGACCGTAACCCATGTTCACCTCAATATGGCTCACATCCACATCGAGTGGGTTGCTGTTGCAGCCCATCAAAGCAAGAATCGATAAAATGATCGGCCAATGCCGTGAAATTCTCATGCCGAATGATCGTGTAATTTTGGCAACGAATTGAAGCGGTCGAAATTATGAAAAACCTATTTCTGACATTGATTGCCGTATCGTTGAGTGTGGCGGGTTTTGCACAGGATCAGAAGGTCGGTCCTCAGCTTCGGAAAAAGTTCCGGATCGGGTTCAACCTTTCGCCATCTGTCGATTTCTTTCAGCCCAACACAGAAGGCGTGAAATCGGGTGGTGCGCGGATGAAGTTCGGTTACGGCATGATGGCCGAATACGCCTTCACCAACAATTATGCGGTGGCATTCGGGCTGGAACACAAGATGGCCGGGGCGGCACTTAATTTCAATGGAGCGGATGTGCGTTATCTGTCCACACAGAACGATTCTACCTATCGGTTGAGTTCGCGCGTGTATCGATATGATTACGTGAATCTGCCGATCACATTGAAGTTGATGACCAACGAGATCGGGTACTTTACGTATTTCGGTCAGTTCGGTGTGGATCTATCCGTTTTGGTGGCGGCAAGGGCCAAGGATACGCGGCAAATGGTAACCGGTAGAAGTGTGGATGATAGCACGTTGGTGGTGACTGAAACGCTTGGCGCATCCGAAACTGCTGATTATAAACCTGTCTACAATCAGACCTCATTTGCCAATATCAAGTTGCGTATCGGAGCAGGTTTCGAGTGGCGATTCTCTGGCAACACCTCGCTGGTTGTGAGTGTGTCGTACCACAACGGTTTCATCGATCTGATGCGCGACCCGAAGAGCAGTGATCTGGATAAGAAAGAAGGTTTATACCGATACGATTCAAAGGATCCAAAAACGAAAGTTCCGTTCGAATTGAACGCGAACATGCATCATGTGGCATTGAATGTCGGAATCCTCTTCTGATTCCCACCAGTAAGAATACCTTTGCCGAGGCCTCAAAACCTCGGCTTTTTTATAGCATGAAGATCCGTCTTTCGCAGCTCAATTACCACATCGGCAACTTCGAACAGAATGTTCAGAAGATCATTGCGGAGGTGAAAAAAGCGGCTACCGACCAAGTGGATCTGGTGGTTTTTTCCGAGCTTTCCGTATGTGGCTATCCGCCTCGCGATTTTCTGGAGTTCGAGGATTTTATTCGAAGATGTGAGGATTCAATCGCAGAAATTGCAGCGGAATGTATGGGAATTTCGGCCATTGTCGGTGCGCCTTTGCGCAATGACGCGCCAAGTGGAAAAAGCCTTTTCAACGCAGCGTATGTTCTGGCCGATGGCAAGGTGAAGCAAGTGGTAAAGAAATCGTTGCTTCCGAACTACGACATCTTTGACGAGTACCGCTATTTTGAACCGAACCGTGCGTTCGAGACCGTGGAGTTGAACGGAACCCGAATTGCGCTGACCATCTGCGAAGATCTTTGGAACATTGAAGATCCGTTGTACATCACCAGTCCGATGGACGAGTTGATGAAACACGCTCCGCAGTTGATGGTGAACATTGCCGCTTCTCCGTTCGATTTTTCGCATCGCGAAGACCGTATTCGAATTTTGGAGAAGAACTGTCGCAAGTACGGTTTGCCGGTGCTTTATACGAATCATGTGGGCGCGCAGACCGAACTGATCTTCGATGGTGGTTCCATGGCGCTGAATGCGAATGGAAACCTTCTTCACGAACTCGATTACTTCCAAAAAGATTCATCCACGTTCGAGTTTGATGGAGATCTGAAATTGATCGGTGAAGAACGGAACGTTGATCAGCGATCCAAGATCGAGCGCATTCATGATGCGGTGGTTCTTGGCATCCGCGATTACTTTGGGAAACTTGGGTTCAGCAAGGCAGTTATCGGCCTATCTGGCGGAATCGATTCTGCCGTTGTTCTCTACCTCGCGCAGCAGGCGTTGGGCGCGGAAAATGTGCGTTCGTTGCTGATGCCATCTGGGTTTTCATCCCAACATTCTGTGGATGATTCGGTGCAGCTTTCCGAGAATCTTGGTACGCAGTACGATATTGTTTCGATTGAGAATCTATTCAAGAATTTCCGTCAGGATCTGAATCCGATCTTTGGTGATCTGCCGTTCAACTTGGCAGAGGAAAACCTTCAGGCGCGCATCCGTGGCGTGCTGCTGATGGCGGTGTCGAACAAGTTCGGGAACATCCTTCTCAATACATCCAACAAGAGCGAATGTGCGGTCGGTTATTCTACCATTTATGGCGACATGAACGGTGGCCTTTCGGTGATTGCTGACCTCTACAAAACAGAGGTTTACGAGCTGGCGCGATGGGTGAACAGAAGTGGTGAGGTCATTCCTGAGAACATCATCACCAAAGCCCCAAGCGCAGAGTTGCGCCCCGATCAGAAGGATTCGGACTCGTTACCTGAATATGACATCTTGGATGAGATTCTGATCCAGTATATCGAGAACCGAAAAGGACCTGCGGAGATCATTGCCATGGGACACGATGAGGCGTTGGTGAACCGTGTGCTCCGCTTGGTGAATCTGAACGAGTACAAGCGTTATCAGACACCACCGATACTACGGGTCAGTCGTAAAGCGTTTGGAATGGGACGCAGAGTTCCGATCGTTGGTAAGTATCTTTGTTGAAATTGATTGAAAATGAGCAGAACGATAATAGCATTTCTATTGGTGGTGATCGTGGGCGTTGGCTGCGCTACCAAAGCCGAAAAGGCCAAAACCAATATTGCGCAGACCTGGAAGATATTCAAGGTCTATCAGAACGATCAGGATATTACAAGTACGTATACTGCTACGCACATCAATTATCGATTGACCCTTGATAACGATGGTGGTTTCAACGAATCATACTATCCGGAAAGTGGAGGTCAGTTGGTGGAAGTGACAGGCTCGTGGCTTTTCACAGACGGCATCCGCAAGGTGACGCTTACCGATGGTAATCAAACTCGGATCTTTCAGATCGATCAGCTCGACAAGGACAACTTCAACATTACCGACCTGAGTGCCAACAGCAACGGTCGCAGGTTCGAACTTATCGCTGATTGATCAGCCGATCGTCCACGTGTTTTTTCCTCTCAGAAGCGCATTCAGGTCGCCTTCTCCAAATTTCTCTTTGGCAACTTCAACTTGGTTGACCAAAAGATCCTCATAGCAAGGTCTGTCTTCAGAATAGAAAACTCCGAACGGCCTTGGAAGTTCCCCTTCTGTGGCAGGATTTCCGTAGAAACGCGCCAGGATATTCGCTTTGGCGCGATCTTTCTCATCATGGATCCAAAGGTCATCTGCACTTGCTGAATCCATATTCACGATCACGGGCTTGAATCCATCCAGTTTAATTCCGAACTCATTGTTCTGACCGAAGATCAGCGGTTTTCCGTGCTCAACGAATAGCGTCTGCTGCTTCTTGGTCTCCTTGTCGGTCATGCCGAAGAATGCACCATCGTTAAAGACGTTACAGTTCTGATAGATCTCGATCATGCTCGTGCCTTTGTGGTGGCTCGCTTTCAGGAGAATGTCACGCATGTGAACAGGGTCGCGGTCCATGGTTCTGGCGTAGAACGTTGAATCTGCACCCAAGCACAAAGCCGCTGGGTTGAATGGATGGTCCAATGAACCCATTGGAGTCGACTTCGTGGTCTTTCCCTCTTCCGATGTTGGCGAATACTGTCCTTTGGTCAGGCCATAGATCTGGTTATTGAACAGCAGTACGTTTATGTCGAAGTTTCTTCGGAGAAGATGGATCAAGTGGTTTCCACCGATGGAAAGTGAATCGCCATCTCCTGTGATCATCCACACGCTCAAATCAGGATTTGTGGATTTCAATCCACTTACAACAGCTGGGGCGCGACCATGAATGCTGTGCATTCCGTACGTGTTCATGTAGTACGGAAAACGGCTGCTGCAGCCAATGCCCGAAATGAAAACGATATCCTCGCGCTTGATGCCGAGTTCAGGAATTACCTTCTGCACTTGTTTCAGAATAGAGTAGTCGCCACAACCTGGGCACCATCTTACCTCCTGATCGGTTTCCAACTCTTTGGCGGTCATTGCGCCATTCAAAACTTCTGCCATGATTTATTTTTTACCACAGCGAACACGGAGTTTTTTCACCGAGGTACACAGAGGACATTCTCTGTGATTCTTTGTGGATTCTTCGTGTTCTCTGTGGTTAATAGCTTTACTTAATTAACTGATCCAATAACTCCAACACCTTATTCTTGATCTCACCCTTGGTGAAAGGAATTCCCTTCACCTTGTTCAAGCCAACTGCTGGGATCAGGAATTCACTTCGAATCATCATTCGCAGTTGTCCCATGTTCATTTCAGGGATCAGAACTGTGTCAAAACTTCTCAGTACTTCTTCAAAATTCTGAGGGAACGGAAACAGATAGCGCACATGTGCGTGCGAAACCGAATGTCCTTCTTCCGTCAGGTCTTTCACCGCAGCCTTGATAGCTCCGTAAGTTGAGCCCCAACCAAGAACCAACACTTTTCCGGTTTTTGAGCCAAGCTCAATATCCTGTAATGGAACATTCTTGGCAATGTTTGCCACTTTCTGAGCACGGGTGTTCACCATGTGCTGGTGGTTGTCCGGATCGTAGCTGATGTTGCCCGTTCCGTCCTGCTTCTCAATTCCGCCAACTCGATGCTCCAGACCAAGTGTTCCAGGGATTGCCCATTTGCGCACCAGATTCTCATCGCGTTCGTAAGGCAAATATTCTCCGTCTTTCAGGTCACTTGGCGTTGCGAAGTTTCCTTTGAAGGATGGCAATTCATCTTCCGTTGGGAATTTCCAAGGCTCTGCACCATTTGCCAGATAACCATCCGAGAGGAAGAATACAGGCGTCATGTGTTGCACGGCCAATCGGCAAGCTTCAAAAGCCATATTGAAACAATCGGCTGGCGTAGCTGCCGCAACAACTGCTACTGGCGCTTCACCGTTTCTTCCGTAAACTGCTTGAAGCAGGTCGGCTTGCTCTGTTTTGGTTGGAAGTCCGGTTGATGGACCACCACGTTGCACGTTTACAATAACCAACGGAAGTTCCAGCATCAAGGCCAGTCCTATGGCTTCGCCTTTCAACGCAATTCCAGGTCCGCTGGATGCAGTAACGCCCAACGCGCCACCAAAAGACGCCCCGATGGCCGAAGCCACAGCGGCAATTTCATCTTCCGCCTGAAAAGTCTTTACACCGAAATTCTTGTGCTTGGCAAGTTCATGCAATACATCAGAAGCTGGTGTTATCGGATAACTTCCGTAGAACAACTCCAGACCAGAACGTTTGGAAGCGGCAATGAGCCCTAATGCGGTGGCCTGATTTCCCATCATGTTGCGATACGTGCCTTTCGGCATCTCCGCTTTGTCCACGCTGAAACGGGTTGTGGCCGTTTCGGTCGTGTCACCGTAGTGGTAACCAGCCTTAAGCACCTTGACGTTGGCGTCCACTATTTCAGGCTTCTTTTTGAATTTCTCCGAAACGAATTTGATGGTCGGATCCAACGTTCTATCGAACATCCACAGCACAAAACCAAGCACGAACATGTTCTTGGTTCGGTCGATGTCTTTAGTGCCAAGACCGCTGTCTTTCAAACATTCGCGGGTAAGTTTTGTAACCTCTATCGGATAGACCTTATAGTTGCTCAACGAACCATCTTCCAACGGACTGATGCCGCTTTCAACCTTCGCCAACCGAAGATTCTTGGCATCGAAACCATCTGTGTTGGCAATGATGATCCCGCCTTTTTTCAGGCTTTTGAGATTGGCCTTCAGCGCGGCCACATTCATCACAACCAGCGCATCGCACTCATCACCCGGAGTGAAAATCTCAATACTTCCGAAGTGAAGTTGGAATCCTGAAACTCCCGCCAGTGTTCCTTGCGGGGCACGGATCTCCGCAGGGAAATTCGGGAAGGTGCTCAGGTCGTTTCCGAAAAGCGCGTTGGTGTCGGTAAACTGCGTTCCTGTAAGCTGAATTCCATCTCCGGAATCACCGGCAAACAGGATGGTTATTTCTTTGGTCGTTTCTAACGTTGCGGACATACTTGTGTTTGTGGGCGGCAAAGGTAGTTTGCTAATTGCGGAAAACCTTGACGGTTATCAGCAATGGAAATGACGATTGGTTCAATGAGCGATAGCTTCAACGGCTGTGATCTGTGGTACGGAACGCTTCACAGCTTCTTCAACGCCCGCTTTCAGTGTCATTTCGCTCATGTTGCAGGTTTTGCAAGAACCTAATAATCGCAGCTGCACTACCATATCATCGGTGATGTTTACCAGTTCCATGTCGCCACCATCAGCAGCCAAGAACGGGCGCATGCTCTCGAGCGCGCTCTCAACCTTTTCTTTTAACTCCTTATCCATTTGCAAAATTATCGGGTGGTTATTTCCACCTTTTTAGTTGGTTCCAATTTCTGGTTGCGGTTTTCCACTTGCTGCGTTACGGCTGTCGCCAGATGCTTGAAGATCTCTGCGACTTCGGTGGTCTCCTGCAACAGTGCTGGACGGCCAACATCTCCAGCTTCGCGAACCGATTGTACCAGCGGAATCTGTCCAAGCAACGGAATGTTCAATTGTTCGCTCAAACCTTTCACACCATCTTTTCCGAAGATGTAGTACTTGTTCTCAGGAAGTTCGGCAGGTGTGAACCACGCCATGTTCTCCACCAAGCCAATTACTGGAACATTAATGGAGTCGAGTTGGAACATGGCCACGCCTTTTCGGGCATCGGCCAGAGCTACTTCCTGTGGTGTGCTCACCACAACCGCACCTGTTACTGGAACGGACTGAACAAGCGTAAGATGCACATCGCCTGTTCCTGGAGGTAGGTCGAGTAGGAGGTAGTCGAGTTCATCCCACCACACATCACCGAACATCTGTTTCAGTGCTTTGGTGGCCATTGCTCCTCGCCAAACAATCGGTTGGCGCGGGTCGGCAAAGAACCCGATGCTCATCACTTTCACACCGTAGCTTTCCACAGGCATCATATACTGTTTGCCATCGATTACCTGCACCTTCGGCTTTTCGTGAACGATATCAAACATCAGTGGCATGCTCGGGCCGTAGATGTCGGCATCTACCAAACCTACTTTGTAGCCAAGTTTGGCAAGCCCAACGGCCAAGTTGGCGGTCACGGTGCTTTTACCAACGCCACCTTTGCCCGAAGCAATGGCAATGATATTCTTCACTTTGCTCATGGTCGGTGGGCCTTGCGGTCCTTGCTGAATGGGTTTGGCTGCGATATTCACGCGGATCTTCACATCTCCGAACGCTTCGAAAAGCACGGTATTAATGTCGCTTTCCAGTTTCTTACGGATGTTGAGCGCAGGGCTTTTCACCTCCAGATCAATATCCACTTCCTTTCCGAACACCTGAATGTTCTTCAATTCGCCACTTTCGGCAATGCTCACATTGCCCGCAGGCGATTTCACCTTCTGTAGCACTTCGGCTACGCTCTGCTTATTTAGATTCATTCTAAATGCAAAGGTAACATTCGCAACGATGCGATGAAGCGGCTGAATGCTATCCAGTCAGCCATCTGACAGCCTCATCTTCGTTCAGGAAAATCCGGAAAGCAGGGTTGGCGCGATTGTTAACCACGTTCTCTATGAATTCTGCTCTTTCGGTGGGATATCGTTCTGGGTCAAAAATGACGGCCGTCTTATGTTTGAAGGTCATTCCCGGTATGTCCATTAGATGACTCATCGTATTTAACCCTTGAGTTAAGGATTGGCCCAACAGGCATTTTCGGATGTCGAAAAACAAGAGCAAACAATCATGATCGTTGGCTACTTTCAACGCTCTTTGAATGGTTTTCCGCACATTTTCCTTCGTAATTGCAGCTACGGGGGTAGCCCTGACAATGGCTGTATCCGCATCATATAGGATGGTGAGTTGCATAGGGTTTAATGTACGTAAGTAATTCTTGTCGGTGATTTTTGGTGGACATTGGTGTTTGAATCTTATTGTTATACTTGTTGATGTCTTCGGCAAGAGGCAGTCAAAGCCAACAGTTATGGTTGGCGTAAGGAACTGTCTGGTCGTTGACTTCATTATCACGGGTAACATGGGGGCTGAACCAGAAGCGTACGGTGTTAAAAGGGGCCAGGTAAGTCCTTTTCGCAGAACAGGATGGTTTCCGAAGGATTATTTCCAATTGTTGAATGCTGCTCACCGAGAAAAACTTAAGACGGATGGCTATTTTGTGCTTGAAGATTTTTTTTCGACAAACACTATCCGTGATGCGTGGTCTATATACAACGATTTTGAGCACGCTGGGGTCAATCAGATAGGAATGTATATGAGTGCTTATTCGAACGATGTGCATTATCGTAAGCAGGTGCATAACCGTCTTTGGAAATTGCTTGAGCCGGAGTTGCATAAGGTGTTCTGCGAATTCAAACCCTTGATATTCAATTTTGTTGTAAAACATCCAAGACCTAAACATTCTCTACCCCTACATCAGGATCCTGCGTTTATTGACGAGCGCGAGTATTCATCCATAAATATTTGGGCATGTATGATGGATGTGGTAGACAATGGTGCTGTTTGCGTGATCCCGAAGACACAATATGTGTTTCCACCATGTCGTACTGGTCTAACGGAAGAGGCTATCAATGAATGTTCTGAGTTCTTAAAACGCTATGCGATACCAATAAGCATGAAGGCCGGGGACCTCTTGGTATTTGACTCAAGGTTGATACATTATTCTCTGCCAAATATGACGGACAAGGAAAGAGTAGCGGTGGTCAGCTACATATATCCGGAGGCAGCTCCCCTTAAAATGACGGTGCCTGCATTTGATGGGGATGAAAATGAATGCAATGTTTTGGAACTTGAGCTGGAAGATCTGTTCCAGAGTGACAATTTTGAATCGGCTGACCGAAATGGTTTAAAAGGAAGAGTGATTGACCGAATACAGGTGGAACGGGTTAAGGTCAGCGAGGAACAATGGGAAAATTATTTTTCATCCATGGCAGTAAAGCGAACGGATACGGCTTCACAACCAGAATCAAATTTCCAATCCTCAACGGTAAAAGGCACTCGGTTCTCGTGGAATCGCCTGATAGCGTTCCTGCATCTTCTTACCGATTGGATCTAACAATACAACATGAGCCTCACGATGGGAAATAAGCTACCCATCTTTGATTCTTGGTTTCAGCCTTTTTCACTAAAATTGAGGTTCGAACAATAACCGATCTGCACCATGTACAAGTATTCCATCGTCATCATTGCCTTCGTGGTATGCAGCGGTTTTGCTGCCAGTAAATTCCTCAACCCAACCCCATACGACCCGAACACGCCAGTAAGCAGTATCCTTCTTGCTCTTGGGGATGAGATGCCGGAGCATTATGTGGGGACACAGAACATGGAAAAGATGGGGCTGGGCAAGGATATTGTGCAGTTGGGCGGTCCGTGGATGAACGGCAAGAACGAGTATCGTGTGTCTGAATATTTTGTTTGCACCGACTGTCATAATGTACTGCCAGAATCCAAGTATGCGGATGATAACGACCCGGATAGCCGACTGAAATATTCCATGGAGTTCAATCAGCCGTATCTGCCTGGTTCTACATTCTATGGAATTATGAACCGCACCAGTTGGTTCAATGGTGATAATGAGAAGAAGTACGGAATCGAATTGATCGGGCCTGCAAGACACAGTTTGAAGAATGCGATCAATCTATGTTCAAAGGAATGTTCTGTTGGCCGAGAACTTACAGATGAGGAAATGGAAGGTGTGCTCAATTATTTCAGTGCCATTGAATTGAAATTGAAAGATCTGAATCTATCTGATGACGAGTTGAAGCAGATCTCAAAATCTGGGCAGACGCCTGAAGAAAAGGCTGCCAACATCAAGTTGATCAAATCGAAGTATATTGAGGGTTATCCTGCAACGTTTGTTGATGAGATTCCCACCAAAGACCGTCAGATGGGCGAGAAGGGGAATTTGGAGAACGGAAAATGGATCTTCGAGAACAGTTGTCTGCATTGCCATGGACCAGGAAAAGTGACCAAGAAGACCGTCTTCGGAAGCGGGGAGGATATGAAAGATTTTGACTGGCTGGTAAAGTATTTCAAGAAAAGCAATGGCGGTTCGGTGTACTTCATCACACGCCACGGAACGGAGTCGAAGGAGAAGACCCCCGAATACATGCCGATCTACTCCAAAGAGAAGTTGAGCAATTCACAGATCGAGGATCTGGCGGCTTACATTCTTGCAGAGAGCAAGAAGTAAGTTTAGCCGAGTGCTTTGTCCAGCGCCAGCTTTATGATGCGTGCTGCCTCGGCAATGTCCTCATCCGTGTGGGCCGCACTTACAAATCCTACTTCGTAGCCAGATGGGCCGATGTAAAAGCCATTGTCCAAAAGCGCGTGGTAGAATTTGCGGTAAATGTTCATGCTTTCTGGGTCAATTTCTGCTGAACTTCTGATGCTGGGACGGTCGGAAAATGCGATCCAATAGATGGAACCGACCGAGAACATTTTCACTTTGTATTCCTTTTCCTCCACATGTTCCAGCACGGCCGAAACCAGTTTTTTGGTCTTCTTTTCCTGCGTGGCGTAGAAATTGGGTTCGAGCAATTGTTCCAACGCAGCTCTACCAGCAGCCATGGCCACGGGGTTTCCACTCAGCGTTCCCGCCTGATAAACGGGACCAAGCGGTGCGATGGAATTCATGATCTTCTCGCTGGATGCAAACGCCCCGACAGGCATGCCGCCACCGATGATCTTCCCAAGCGTGATGATATCCGGTTTGATGTCGTAAAGCCCTGCGGCACCTTCAAAACCCACGCGGAAACCGCTGATGACCTCATCGAAAATGAGCAGCGCATCTTCGTCCGAACAGATTTCGCGCAACGCGCGGAGAAACTTTCCATCCTGCAAAAGCAATCCGTTATTGGCAGGAATGGGTTCAATGATAACGGCCGCAATTTCATTCTTGAATTCCTCGAAAGCAGCTTTCACCGCTTCAATATCGTTCAGCGCAATGACGATGGTTTCATCCACAAAACTCTTTGGCACGCCAGCAGAACTCGATTCACCGAAGGTCACCAGACCAGAACCTGCTTTCACCAAAAGTGAGTCGACATGGCCGTGGTAGCATCCTTCAAATTTGATGATCTTGTTTCTTCCCGTATAGCCGCGCGCCAACCGGATGGCACTCATCACAGCTTCGGTTCCTGAACTCACAAAACGGATCCGTTCAACATATCTGTGATTCGAGAGAATCAGATCGGCCAGTTCATTTTCCTGCACGGTTGGTGCACCGAATGACGGGCCATTTTTCACCGCTTCGATGATGGCATTTTCCACCTTCTCGTTGGCGTGGCCAAGGATCAGCGGTCCCCACGAAGCGCAGAAATCGATGTACTCGTTTCCATCTGCATCCCAAACTCTGCTACCTTTTCCTTTGGTGATGAAACGCGGGGTTCCACCCACACTGCCGAATGCCCTTACAGGACTATTGACCCCACCGGGGAAAAGTGTTTTTGCTTTCTCAAAAAGTTGTTCTGATCGTTCTGTGCTCATCTCCATTTTCGCTGGTTGCAAAAGTAATCTTACCGCGAACTTTTGTTTGAAGCCGTTTATGGAATATCCTACATTGCGTAATCTGAACTGGTAAATCGAAGAACAATGAAAAATCCATTTGTCATTTTACTTGCCTGTGTGATTTTGGCCGCCACGGCCAGGGCGCAAGAACGGACTGAGGTCAAGGTAACTTCCAAAATCGAAAAGGTGACGGTTTACTTTAAGGGGGCGCAGATCGGTAGGAAAGGCGGATTCAGCGCCACGAAGGGAAACAAATATCTTTTCAGAATTGAGGGAATTGAGCCAGGAATCGTGCTCACATCGCTCCAGATAAAGTCTCCTGATGGCATTTCCATCAATCAGATCGGTAACGAAGTGAAATATACGGCACTCGAAAACCACGATAGTGAGATAGAGGCCATCAACAAGGAGCTTGAAAAGCTGAAATTCAATTTGGAGGATAAGAACGACCAGATCGCATTGATAAATGTTCAGCGTGCCATGTTGGATGAGAACAGGAACATCAGTTCCACCCAATCTGGAATGACGGTTGAGGCTTGGAAAAACGGAGTCGCTTATTATGAAGAGAAGACCAGCGAGCTGAAGTTGAAACAACGGAAATTGGAACGCGAGGCATTGGTCATTCAAACCGAAATACAGAGCGGAATGGACCGACTGGGTAAGATAACCGGCACGGCAAAGAAGCAGACCATCGATCTTCTGGTTGAAGCGACCTGCGAGAAAACCATCAGCAACGGTAATTTTCTGGTGAGTTACATTGTGCCCGATGCCACCTGGAAACCCAAATATGATCTGAAAATGAAAGGGTTGGATCGCCCGTTGGAATTGGATGTGAAGGCAGAGATCAATCAGTCGACCGGGTCTGATTGGAAGGACGTGGACCTGATTCTCACATCCGAAGATCCATTCACGAGTTCCGAAAAACCGGAATTGATCATGTGGGATCCGTTGAAAGGGTACCGTCCATCGGCCATCAGAAGAAGTACGGTTGCCCCGCAAACGGGAACGGGAAAACTATTCGGTTACATTAAGGACGGTTCCAGCTATGAGGCCATCCCGTTTGCCAATGTGCTTCTAAAGGATGGGGACGAAGTGGTTACGGCAGTATCAACTGATTTTGAAGGAAAGTACACCATGAATGATGTACCAGCGGGAACCAATTATACATTATATGTCAGCTGTGTCGGTTTCTCTCCTAAAGAGCGTGAGTACATCTCGGTCAGAGCAGATCAATCCGTTCAGGCCGATGTGGTTATGACCGCAAATGTGCAGCTTGAGCAAGTTATGATCACAACGGAAAAATCTAAGTTGGCAAGTAGGGGTAGGTATGCTGCTGTTCAAAGTAATGATGGTCAAATCGGTTCAATAAAGGGTTCCCGTGATGGAGCAACAAACACCTACATCGATAGCGTGAGGATCAGAGGCACGTACAACGCAGCAACCATTGCTCAAAAGACCACTCGAATTCAGTATGAGGTGAAGTCAACACGTTCGATACCTTCTGACAAGGAAAAACACACCGTGCAATTGGACGCGCTGGATATTGTGGCCAGTTTCAAACACTACAGCGCTCCTGTTGAATT
Organism: Flavobacteriales bacterium; assembly: GCA_016124845.1. NCBI lineage: Bacteria > Pseudomonadati > Bacteroidota > Flavobacteriia > Flavobacteriales > Flavobacteriales bacterium. Next base: position 97,020 of record WGMW01000009.1, on the reverse strand, counting down.
GAACAAGGCGTTCCTCATCAGCAAAGTGGTGGGATGGGAAGAATACAATCTGCTGGACGGGCTGGTAGCGTTGCATGTTGATGGCACATACATTGGCGAGTCAACGCTGCACGCGGGAAGAGTGGCCGACACGCTGGTGCTATCGCTTGGAACGGATACGAAGGTGCTGGTAAACCGTACCAAACTCAAGGAGTTCTCGAAGAAAACGGTTTTGGGCGGGAAGAAAATTCAAGAGAGAAGCTACAAATTGAGTTTGAAGAACACACGTTCTGAGGCGATCAAAGCCATTGTCCAGGATCAGATCCCTGTTTCTTCTGACAAGGAAGTAGAGGTGGAATTGCTTGAAAGCGGCAACGCCAAACTCAACAAGGAAACGGGTGTTCTGGAATGGGAAGTGGAGATTCCCGCAGGGCAGACTTGGGAAACCACCTTCACGTTCAGCGTTAAGTACCCGAACGAAATGCGTGTTTACATCGATTGATGGAACAGTAGCGCATCAGCCGATCGGCACCGAAACCATAATGCTTGTGCCTTCGCCAACTGCGGAGGAAATGCTGAATTCGCCTTTCATTTGTTCGGCACGCAAACGCATGTTCTTGGTGCCAAGGCCAGCGGTGTTCTTTTTTGTTTGATCGAAGCCTGCTCCGTCATCCTCAACCGTCATCACCAGTTCGTTTTCGTGCTGAAAAAGTTGAACTTCCACCATCTTCGCCTTGGCGTGTTTGCGGATGTTCTGCAACGCTTCCTGTAAAATGCGGTAGAGTTGCAGGCCTGTTTCCTTAGGGACCGATTTCCGCATGTCGAAAACCTGCAGGTCGATCTGCATGCCACTTTTTCGGTGTTCCGAGACCAGCTCTTTCATCTTTTCCAAGAACGTCTGGTCATCCAACGAAACAGGATTCAGCTGATGCGAGATCCTGCGCACGCCATCCGCAATTTCGGCCAACTGCCCGCTCAATTCCTGGTCGGAACTTTCGGTCAGTTTCATTTTTAGTAGGGAAAGCCGCGAAGCAACATCATCATGCAATTCGTTGGCCACGCGCACCTTTTCCTCTTCCATGCCGCGCACAAATGATTGCATGGCGTGCTGCTGCAGGTGATTGATGTCGGCCAGCAGTTTCCTGCGGTCGTCACCGATCAACTTGGAACGGTAACTCAATCCAACAGCAAAGATCAGGATTTCGAACAGTGAACCGATGAAAATAGGCGGCAACGGCAGCCAGGTCAGTCGGATGGCCCCGTACTCTTCTGCGATCATGAGGAACGTTGCAAGCAGGTTCATGCCGAAGGCTGCGGTGTAAAACAAGACCGAGGTGCGGTCGGGTTTCCATGAACGGATAAGTGCCACGAAAAGCAGAATGGCCGTCAGCCCGATGAAGCCGTAGATCACATTGATAACGATGATGGTGTTGGCGGTGAACAGACCTGGAACGAGAATCCACCAAAGCACAATCCCGACAAGCGCGGCAATGATGAAATTGTAAATACGATTGACCCAAATGGCCACGGAACGGATAGGCAGGAACAGTTGCGTAAAGCGGATCTGCGAAATGACGATCAGCACGATCATGATCAATCGTAGGTAGTTGCTCCATTCAAACTGGTTTGGGAACAGGAACTGAAAGCCGTAGCCGACATGCGTAAACAGGTACAGGAACATGCTGAGAACATAGATCATGTACCACAGGTAAACGCCCGACCGCTGCACCAAAAAGATCAGCAACGAATAGAGGATGATGATGAGCAGCATGCCGAAGTAGAGGCCATAGACCATGTTCGACCGCGCTTCGTGCTGGAAAAACGCGTGGCTTTCCCAGAGCTTCAGCGGCACTGTGACCGAGGCATTCCGCTTGTCCACGAAAAGAAGAATGCGGTCTTCCAACGAATTGAACTGCACAGGAAACACGTTGCGTCTGTTCTGGTAAGTGCGTTCGGAAAACGGCATGCGGTCGCCACTTCTGCCCAGAAATGACAGCTTTCCATTGCTGATGCAATACGCCTGAATGTGGTCGATATGCGGATTGTCGATGTCCAGAAAATAGCTTTCCGATGTTGAGACATCCTTCGGCAGCGTAAGCAATATCCAGAAGTAATTCTCAGAAAAACCGAACGTGGTATTCTCAGAAATGAGAAGAGACGAATCGGAGAAAAGCTTCAGCGCATCTTCGGGACGAAGTTTTTCTGGCGTTTCCACCGAAATTGAGAACGGCACAAGATCGATTCCCTGTCCGAAACCTTTGGAACCTACCAGGAGCAGACACACCAAAAGGATGGACGGCCATCTATATCGATCAATCCAGCAACCCATGTTTCTGGCACAATAGAATGAGCTCTGGCTGTGTGCTTACCTGCAACTTGCGGTAAATGTTCTTCTTGTGGTTCTTTACGGTGTTCTCAGAAATGAAAAGATGACCAGCGATGTCGGCCACGGACGCTCCACCGATCAGCTCTTTGACGATCTTTTTCTCGGTTCGGGTGAGTTTCAGAATGGACGCAAATTCTCTGTCTGGGTCGAAATCCGTGTTGGCTTCGTCTCCCACAACATTTGAGACAAACTTCCCATCCTTCAGACCGCGGATCGATTCCAGCAGCGTTTCGCCATCCGTATCTTTTAGCATGTAGGCCGAAGCACCTGCTCTGCGAGCCTTATCGGCAAGGAGTCTGTCGTTGTAGCTGGTGAGCACGATCACTCTGGTTTCGGGAATGTTCGCTTGTACGAATTCCAGCACCTCAAAACCATCTCCTTTGGAGAGATTCAGGTCGAGAAGAACAACATCGGAAGTCCGTTCTTTGAGTTCGGAGATGGCATCAGCGGCAGCCGAATTTGAACCCACAAGTTCCATGTCATCGGCCATGTTTACCAATTGTTCCAGCGATTCTCGGAACAGGGGATGATCCTCACAGATGTAAACCTTTTTCAACCGAACTGTTTCAGATGGATGGTTCCAAAGATGCTCTTTTCGCAAGGAAATATGACCCGAAAGGGCCATTGTTTCGATAAGCAGGTCTTGAAAACTTGCGCTCTGCAAATGCATTGACAATTTAACAAACTACCATGCGAAGAGTATTTTCCATTCTATTTCTCTCAGCGTTGCTGATCGGCCAATCGGGATGCCTCAAAAAGAAAGACGTGCTGAAAGAGCACATGACGGGTTCTTGGGATGTCAACAACTATTGTGACGAATTCGGTACGATGATCTTCGATAACGATAACACGGGACAATTGCACGTGAATGAGGAATGCGAGGTCGGTTCCTCGTGTTTGAATGTGCTGCCGTTCGATTGGGCGGTGGATGAGAAGACGGGTCTGCTGACCGTGACATACGATCCCAGCGGTTCTGCGCTGATGGTATGCAGTTCCATACAGCAGACCGCGCCTCCGGCCGAATCCACCATTGTAAGCAAAGACACGCAGGTCATCATTTTCTATGGCTATTCATTCACCAAAAGATAAAGCATGAAACAGCTCTTTTTCCTTCTGGCGATTAATCTGATCGTTGGCAATGCCGCCTTTTCGCAGGATGTGATCTACATGCTCAATGGCGATGAGGTTGAGGCCAAACTCACCGAGATCTCGTCATCCGAACTCAAGTACAAGCGCATGGACAACTTGGATGGACCTGTGTTTGTGATCGAGCGCAACAAGGTTTTCAAAGTGAAGTATGCCAACGGACAGAGCGAGGTGATGACCAAACCGGGTGCTGCGCCAGCTGTTGCGGCTGCCCCGGCTTCGGCCCCGAGCTATTCCAATACCACTTCGTCAGCTGCTCCACCTACATCGAGCGGACCGTTCAACGCGGCCACGTTCAAAGCAGATGGCAACTATTTCAATAACCAACCCTATGTGCTCGATCAGGCAACGGGCAAGCTCATTCAGTTGGAAAAGGGAAAACCTGAGATCAAAACATCTACCGTGGCAGCGCCTTTCTACGCCAGCAGCAGTTCTTCTTGGATGATGCGTGGCGACCGTTCTACCGTTCGGCTCAGCTCCAATGGCGGATTCAATTTTGTGGTGAAGTTTGCGCCTGGTCTCGACCCGATGGATTACATACGTCTGGTGCGTTTCGACCTATTGGCGCGTGGAAGAAGGGATCCTGCCAAAGACCGTCACATGCCTTCCACCAAAACCACGGGTTCGTGGGGCGGTGCAAGTTCAGAACACGTTTCGGGCAACGACATCCAGTTCGATATAAAGCGATTGGATGATGGTGTGTACGAGATCATTCCAAAATCGGCATTGCCTCCGAATGAATACGGCTTTTACATCATGCACAAATTTTACGCCTTCGGCATCGACTAAATCATGAACATGAAAAACATCATCCTCTTTCTAAGCATTGCCATATTGAGTGTTTCGCAATCGTTGGCGCAAGACCGTTTGTTCTTTCTCAGTGGCGATGAAACCGATGTGAAGATCACCGAAGTGACCTCTTCCGAAGTGAAGTACAAGCGCATGGACAATCTGGAGGGTCCTACCTTCTCCACACTCAAATCGGAACTGTTTATGATCAAATATGCCAACGGAACCAAGGAAATGATCACCGCCTCTGCTGCTCCCGAACCCGCACAGCAGGAACAGCCCATCGCGCCAGCGGAAGAATACACCACGCAAGATGCGGGAACAACAGAGACCGCACCTTCCAGTTCGGGAGGTGGTTTGAGCAGCGGGGTTCAAGTGACCGATGAGCCAGTAGCCACCACACCGACCAACGTGGACAAATGGGGCAGGACCGAGGCGGAGAACCGCAGCCTTTACAAGAAGAAGATCATCAAAGGAGCTGTGGTATTGGGTGTCGGTGCCGTTCTGATAGTTCCTGGAGTCGTTCTATTTTCCAGAGGAGTGTATTACGATGACCTCAATACGACCTCGGTTGTTGATTACTCCGCTCAGGCAACTGCCTTTCGGGTGGCGGGTGCCATCTGTGTTGTCGGAGGAACGGCCATGTTGATAGCCGGTGCGGCCGTCATGGGTTCCTCGGCCAAATACAAGAAACGCGCAAACTTGCTGGCAAACGGAACGGCCAGATTGTCTCCCGTTCTGTTGAATGACACGCATTACAGCGGAGTGAACGTGAGATCGAACCCTGGTTTCGGGGTGAGCTTTTCGTATAATTTTTGAACCTTGCCCAAATGAATCGACTACGACTTTCCATGCTTGCCGTTGCGCTGCTCGTTTCTACCAATGGCTGCAAGAAGGATGAGACTCCGAATGGCAGCACACCGCCTCAGATAACGGTTTTCACCAACCAGACAGGAGAACCGAACGCAACGGCCAACGGTCTTCAGGCGGAAGTGATCGATTCGGATGCGGGAACCACGGTCGATTTCTACGGGACTTTCAATGCTGATGGCTCCCCGAAGGATGTGAGTAGCATTCGCGTAGCCCGAACTGCTTCCGACACGGTGGTCAATTTCATCCTCGACCCCGTCACCAAAAACTTTGACAGAGCGGTTTTTGAGGTGAACGGGGAGAGACTGAACCTTCTGGTCACATTCGATTTCCCTGCGGGGGATACGAGCATGATCTTGAATCATTACAACTATAATTGGAGCACGGGGGAAAGTGACCTGTACTATTCTGGAGAATGTTACCTGAGCATGGGAAATGCAGGAGCAGGCTCTGTTTATGTGGCGCAGAAACAAGCGCAATCGGATGGTTTTGTTGATGGATTGGTGAGTCTTGGAATTGGCGTTGGCGTGGCCGAAGTTGCCGTAGCCACGGGAGCAATTGTGGGAACGAGCATCGTAGGAACAGCTGTCGGTGCAGTAGCAGCAGCGGTTACGGCTGTTAGCGTGACCACGGTAGTTGCTGTTGCGGCAGTTGGTGCGACCATTGCTGCAATGTCATCTGCCAATGCCTCGGAGTTGGATCCGCAGAACGTTCCTGTACCCAACAATACCCCGAACAACAACACGACAAACCAAGTAGAACCGAATCCAGCACTTCCTCAAAATCCGTGTCTCACCAATCGAGTGTCGGTTACTGTTGGTGTCGATCCAGGTAATACGCTCGTGGCATTGGCGCAGGGAGGCACGTACGGTCCGTATGAGTTCTTCTGGAGTACAGGCCAAACAGGCACAGGAAACACATACAATAGCATTCAGGTAAGTGATGAAGGTACTTACGCAGTAACGGCTGTTGATAGCAACGGCTGTGCAGGAACGGGTTATGCAACCATTGGCGATATGACCGTGGTTGACAAACTGGTTCAATGGGGGCCTTGGCAGACCGATCTGCTCGATAGTGCTTCGTATTATGTGGTGATCGAATTCAGCACTACGGGCCAATGCATCTGCTATGCCAACTCGATCTATGATGATTCGGACCATGACGGGAATTTTGTGCTGTGGGATTCTGGACAGAACTGTAATGGAACCATGATTGAAAATGGGTACACGATCGGATTTTACGATTCATGTCCGTGGACGGGCGACCCTGCGCTGGCGGAAGATGCCAAACTTCACATCCTTACGCTGACGGAGAATTCGCTGATCATCTCAGATGCCGAGGATACGTATTACTGCACACCACAGTAATCCTTCTACAAGATTTAGATCAATCCTGGCACAAAACGCCATTTCACTTTCGCGCAATAGGCTCGGTAATCAGGGTCTTTGACGAGGTGGCGTTCTTCGGTAATGGCGCGGAAAAAATAGATCAGCGTCCAAAAGACCATTCCCAGAATTGCCCAAGGGTTATTGAAAATGGCAGGAATAAGCACGATCCACCAGAAGAGGTTCTTGCAGAAATACGCAGGGTGCCGAACAATGGCATACGCGCCTTTGGTCACAATTCCCCGATTGGTGAGATTGGAACATTTGGTGCCGAGTGAAACCGTGGCGGCCACATATCCCACAAGTAATGTCAAAAGGAGAATTCGAACGGCAAAGGTCAGTTCAGTAGACCCAAACCAAGCATAATCGTTGGTATGCCACGGAGCCCATTTGGCAACCGAATCGGTAAATGGCGGATAGCAGGCCAACGCCACCAGCCAACCGAAAAAAGTGGTGTCAACCGAACGGATTCTGTTCTTCAGCCAACGGGCCTCAAACAGATAACCGAAGGCGAAAAACGCGGTGTCGATCATAAAAATGGCGGCCAACGCCAAGCCGTAAAAATGGTCGTTGAAGAACTGCATGGAGAACCAATCCATTTCATGCGAAGCGAAGAAATTCAACTTGAATTGGATGGCGTTGAAATTCCCCACCACGAATTTGATCATGATGGGCGTGAAGAAGAACTTCACCAACGCGAACAGCAGATTCCGCTTGGCGGAGAAACCCAGTTTGAATCCCTTTTCGGGTTGCTGCACCATTGTTCGGAGGGAACTCCAAAGCTGTTTCAGCGATAGCCACAGTTTCAACCCATGGTTCAGTCGTTTCCGCTTTGCGAGAAAAAACGCTTCCACCAAGCTGATGACCGAAAGCAGAATGGCCAACACCAAGATGGTGTTCTTGGCATCGGCATTCAGAAAGTTGCTGTAATAGCCATTGAAAAAATAGAAGCAGGCGAAGCTCCAAATGAGCATGGCGTTGGCAAGCAGCCGAACAAGTATCTCACGCACGCGGTCAGTCTTTTACACAACGGCAACTTGCCGTTTCACCCGCCTGTTCAAAGCTTCCCTCCGTGTAATTACTGCCGTTAAGCAGCCACTGAGGAACCGCCTCCATATGCAACGTGCCCATATTGCCGGCATTTATGTCATCTATGAGGTGCCAATAACCGTGCAGCCCATCGCTTCCAACTCCGTAATCCGTAACCTGCGTTGCCGGATAAGCGGTAAAACCGGTGCTGTTTGTTCCATTATTATAATAGGTTCCCGTGCCACCGCCTATATCCTCTCCATACCAACCGCTTGTGGCCTTGAGTTTCGGTATGGCGATGTTCCACGAAACCGTTCCGACCGTGCCGTTATCTATATAGTCTATCAGCTCCTTGTATTCGGTGCGTGTGGGCACATGCCAACCGTTCGGACATATTCCTCTCGCATCGGTCATTACCTGTGCGGTGTAGAGCAGCCCATCTCTTGAGAGGTTGGATGCATCACAACCGGGATAGCACCAATAGGCGCCAGCGAAACCGGCCCACGCGTTCTCTCCAACAATATTACAGGGGCTTCCTTCGGGAATGGCCGAGCCATCTCTGAAGTGTTTCGTGCGGAGATTCGACTTCATCCAACATTGGTTTCCGATCTGAACCACCTGATACGTGTTGCCATCAATATCAGTAACAGATGAACCGCAGGAAACAGGCCCGCCCGAAGAACTGGAACTGGACGAACCACCGCTGGAACTACCACTTGAACTGCTTGAAGACCCCGTTGTTTGGCATGGGTCCAGACCACCAAGCGTGAACGTGGACTGATGGCCATTGGTTGACAGGACGAGAATTCCATCTACGGTGTTCAAACTTTGAACCGTGAATGTCCAATTATTGGAACCGGTAAGGTAAAGGTTAGACCCGGAGACCGACCAGTTTCCGTTCTGGTTGAACTGTAGTTCTCCGACCGGATTGTACTCTTTGAAAACGAAAAGTCCGTTGTCACACAGGTACAGAAACCAGTCATTGCCATCGATCGCGCCCGAAGGAGAGGTCCAAAAGCCGTTCAGATCCGAAATACTATAACCCCCGCCAGAGCTGGAAGAACTACTACCGCTGGATGAACTCGAACTACTTGAAGAGCTTCCGTCCAAGCAATCATTGTCAGACTTTTCCCGTGTTCCGCAGTCTGCGCAATCTGTCCCACAATCGCATAGCGATGTAAGCGAATTGGGACCGCCATCATCGCATTCGCCATCGTAGGCGTACTGACAGGTGTTGTTGCAGACTTCCTGTGTGGCGTTCTTATCCTTGAAACAACCTTGCAGCGTGATCAGGGAAATGCCCAACAGGGGAAGTACTATGGTTATTCTGAATGCTATTGATGTGTTCATATTAATTCCCTCCAGAAGGTCTGTAAACGGTAATGCTTTTGGTGTTTGATACAGGGGTGCTTCCCGACCAAAGTCTGAAGTCGATGTTTACATAGCTGGCATCATCAAACAAAAGGCAATCTCGTAATACGAAGCTGCTTGACGTTACATCAAATACATGGCCGCTTGATTGATTGATGGTGGTTCCATTACTGAATGCAAAAGTGCTGTGAACTTGAATATTGCTTGGGTCCAATGCACCAGATCCGCTATCTAAATCGTACATGACGGTAATCATTGCATCACTACCATTGACTGAACCGCCAGCGTCACAGTTGTTGACATTCGGAAAGTAATAGGAAGCACTGTTCATGTAGGCACCTGTGAACGCACCTCCTGAACTTGAACTTGATGAGCTTCCTCCCGAACTTGAACCGCTTGAGCTGGAGCTGGAAGACCCACCGCTGGAACTGCTCGAAGAGCTTCCTCCCGAACTTGAAGAACTACTGCTTGAGGAGCTTGAACCTGTTTCACACTCAATTTCTGTTCGGTTGCCGCAGTCAGAGCAGTCTGTTCCGCAATCGCATACTGAGTAACTGGAGTTGGGCCCGCCATCATCACACACGCCATCATAAGCGAACTGACAGGTATTATCACACTTCGGTTTATCCTTCTTGCTAAAAAGGCAACCAGACGAAAGAATGGCGACCGAAAAGGCCACTCCAAGAACGGAAAGGAAGGGGTTTGATCTCATGATTCAAAACTACCGACATGCAATGCGAGAGGAAATAGCCCTATCGGGTCATATTCGGGGCATTCACCTAAATAGCGACATTTGCCGCATGCAGTTCGAAAATTCAAAAAGCTTTGCGCAGCAGCTGGATGCGGAAGACCCGCTGAAGGAATACCGCAACCGTTTTCATCATCCGAAACTGAACGGAAAGGCGGCCACCTATTTCTGTGGCAATTCGTTGGGTTTGGAACCGAAAACCGCTAAGGATTTCGTTAATCAGGAGTTGGATGATTGGGCCGAGTTTGCCGTAGAAGGACACTTCCACGCCAAAACGCCATGGTTCAGTTACCAGGATATTTTTCCAGAACAATTGAGCAAACTGGTCGGTGCGCAACCCAAAGAAGTAACTGTGATGAACGGTCTGACGGTGAACCTTCATCTGTTGATGGTCTCATTTTACGTTCCGAGAGGCAAGCGCTACAAGATCATCTGCGAAGCGAAAGCATTTCCGAGCGATCAGTACGCATTGGAAAGTCAGGTGAGATTCCATGGTTATGAGCCTGAAGAAGCCATTATTGAGATCGCTCCGCGCGATGGTGAAGACCTTATCCGCGAAGAAGATATTCTGAAGGCCATTGACGAAACGGGCGATGAGTTGGCGTTGGTCATGTTCGGTGGTGTGAACTACTACACGGGACAGGTTTTCGATATGAAAACGATAACCGAAGCAGGGCATAAGGTCGGTGCTGTTGTTGGATTCGACTTAGCCCACGGTGCTGGAAATATTCCATTGCAACTGCACGATTGGGATGTGGATTTTGCCTGTTGGTGTAGTTACAAATACTTGAATTCTGGGCCAGGAAATGTTTCTGGGGTTTTCGTTCACGAGCGGCATTGCAACAACCCAAAACTTTATCGCTTTGCAGGTTGGTGGGGAAATGATCCTGATTCGCGTTTTAGAATGGAACCGGGTTTTGTTCCGGCCGAAGGGGCCAGAGGTTGGCAGTTGAGTAACGTTCCAGTTTTTGGAATGGCGGTACACAAAGCTGCGCTTGATGTTCATGCAGAAGTGGGCATGGAGAAGCTGCGCGGAAAGAGTTTGAAACTCACAGGTTATCTGGAATTTCTGATAGATGAATTGAACTCGGAAGATGTTCGCATCATTACGCCAAGAAACCCTGACCAGCGCGGTTGTCAGCTTTCACTTTATGTCGATCGCGAAGCAAAAAAATTACACCAAGCTCTTTTGGATGAAGGCATCATTACCGATTACCGCGAACCGAATGTGATCCGCTTGGCGCCCGTTCCGCTCTACAATTCGTTTGAAGATGTTTGGACGTTTGCGGATGTTCTAAGAAGGCACTTATGTTAACCGCAGAGGCGCAAAGTTTTCGCAAAGGACACAAAGAACTATTTTTAATCTCAGCGCACTTTGCGCCTTCTCCGCGTCTTTGCGGTTAAATCATGCTAATTAACTCCTATCAAACCGAACTCCTCGAAGCAGGCTGCGATGAAGCAGGCCGCGGCTGTTTGGCAGGACCTGTGGTTGCCGCTGCCGTCATCCTCGACCCCAAAAACCCGATTGAAGGTTTGGATGACAGCAAGAAGATCACCGAAGCAAAACGAGAGTTGCTCAGACCCGAAGTGGAGGCCAAAGCTTTGGCCTGGGCGGTCGGAATCGTTTCCAATGAAGAGATCGATCAGATAAACATTCTGAAAGGAAGTTTCGTGGCGATGCATCGCGCATTGGATCAACTCAAGACCAAAGCTGAGTTCATTGTGGTGGATGGCAACCGGTTCATTCCGTACAAGGATGTTCGGCACGAGTGCATTGTAAAAGGCGATGGCAAGTACATGAACATCGCGGCAGCATCTATTCTGGCCAAAACACACCGTGATGAGATCATGCGAAAGCTGCACGATCAATACTCACATTTCGGTTGGAATCGGAACAAAGGTTATCCGACCAAGGAACACCGTTTGGCCATTCGCCAGCACGGCCCAACGGAATGGCACCGCATGAGTTTTCAGTTGCTGCAACCTGAACTGCCGTTCCATTAAATTTGACAGATGCTTAAACGAATACTTATCGGGTTGCTCATCCTTGTTCTTGCTGCGGTGAGTTTCGGTTATGCCTATATCCAGCTGAGCGCACGGGAATTCTCTGATGAGGAAACCGCAGCAATAAAAGCCGCGGTCAATGCTCCACTTCAAGAGTTGGTTGGTGAGGCCGGTTATGCCATGAATGATGGTGTGAAGATCTGGTATGACGTTCATCGACCTCAGGACACCATAAAAGGAAGTGTGCTGTTGATCATGGGCCTTTCGGCCGATGCACTGGTGTGGCCCGATTTCTTCTATCAGCCGTTTGTGGACAGCGGTTACCAGGTCATCCGATTTGACAACCGTGGCGTTGGAAACAGCGATTGGAATGCCTTCGATCCAGAAAATCCGTACACGCTGAGCGATATGGCCAATGATGCCATTGCGGTTTTGGATACGCTCAAAATTGAGAAAGCGCACGTGGTCGGTGCATCCATGGGCGGGATGATCGGTCAGACGCTCTGCACTGAGCATCCTGAGCGAGCACAAAGTCTCACTTCAATCATGTCAACCGCTTGGGCGGATGATCCCGAAATGCCAGCCATTGACCTCAACGTTTTCAAGCAGATCGGCATCAACACCATCAAGTACGGACTGAGCGGAGATGTGGTGGATGCCGTTAAGTTGAGAATTGCCATCAGGTCGCTATTGATGGGTTCGGAGAAATACGATCTGGACATAAACGGAATTGCACAGCTTACCAGATATGATATTGAAAAACGAAGCGGTTATAATCAGCAATCGGGGCTTCAGCAGACCAAGGCCATTGAGGTTTCGGGTTCGCGAGAGGAAGCCTTGAAACAACTGCAAACGCCAACCTTGGTCATCCACGGAAAAACCGATCCACTCATTCCATTTGCGCATGGCGAAAAAACAGCCAAACTCATCCCACATGCAGAAACACTTTGGATAGACGGCATGGGCCACACGCTTCCAAGAATGTATGCCGATACCATGGTTGTGCGAATGACTGCACTGATGGCAAACGCTGGCAACTCCGCAGAACTGTCTGCCGCAGACACATCTGCCGTGATGCCCTGATTAGATTTGAGCATGAAGAAACTCTTACCTGCCTTTTTTCTGCTGCTTGCCCTCAGCGGTTTTGCGCAGAAAATGTACCGTCCATCAGACTATGAAATTTCCAAAGCACCTGCTTGGGCGCAGATGATGTACGCGGAAAACCCGAATGTTTTTGCGGTCGATAAGGCATATCGGGAATACTATCGCGAACACGAATTTGAGAAGAGCTACCACACGCAGTTCTACAAACGGTGGAGGCGCTCGGTAGATGATTTCATTGACATACATGGCTTTGTGGACATGCCAACCGAACAGGATTTCCTTCGAGAACACCAAGAAATGGCGGCAAGTGTCGGTTCCGGCCGTGCAGGAAACTGGTCGCTGGTGGGGCCGTTGGTGGCCTACAATACAAATGGCAATCCTGTTTCGCAGCAATCGAACATTTATTCCATTGACCAAGCTCCATCAAACACTAATGTGCTGTATTGTGGATCGGAGACGGGCGAATGCTACCGCAGCAACGATGGCGGCAACAACTGGTTCAACGTCAGTTTGAATGACCCGTTGGACGGAGCTGTCCGCGCCATCGACATTCATCCCACCGACCCGAACACAGTTTACATCGGTTCAGGCAGCTACATTTTCAAATCGACCGATGGCGGTGCCACATGGAATCAGTCGCTTTACACGTGGCAGCTCAACGCCAACGAGATCCTCATCATTCCATCCAACCCGAATGTGGTGCTTGCCGCCACCGATCAAGGCGTTTTCAGAACTACCGATGGTGGACAAAACTGGTCGCAATTGTACTCCGAAAGAGCGTTTGACCTGAAGTGTAACACCAGCAACGACAATATGGTGTATCTGCTCAAACACAGCGATGCGCTCAACATTTGCCAGTTCCTGCGCTCTACCGATGCGGGTGCGAATTTCGCGGTGCAATCCAGCGGTTGGTTCTCCTCTACCGATCCCGACAGGAATGATGGTGGCGGCCGCTTGGCGGTGACCGATGCCAACCCCAACCGCGTTTACGCTTACCTGATCGGGGAGGCCAAGGCTGGCGACACAGGTTATATCGGGGTTTGGAAAAGCACGGATGGCGGAACTTCATGGACGCTGCCGAATGGTCCTGCGGGTGGTCCGTATGATGCGAATCACATGAATTTGGCCATCGGCACGGTGAACTGGCAATACCATCAAGGTTATTACAATTGTGCGCTGATGGCCTCGAACACCGATGCAGATCAGATCCGTTTGGGAGGTTTGAATCTCTACGGTTCGGATGATGGCGGAGCCACGTTTTACGCCTTGGCGGGATATGTGGGCGGTCCGTACAACATGCATGTGGATATGCAGGATTTCCGAGCCATTGGCAACACCACGTGGATCACCTGCGATGGCGGCATCTACCGCTCGACCGATTTCTTCAACTCCGCCAATTTTGAACCAAGAATGTACGGCATCAGCAGTGCAGATTATTGGGGTTTCGGTAGCGGCTGGAACGAGGATGTGCTGATCGGTGGCCTCTATCACAACGGCAATCTTTCGTATTACGAGAATTATGGCGAGGGAAATTTCCTACAGCTTGGCGGTGGCGAACCTGCCAGCGGCTACGTGAACCAAGGCGAAAATCGAAGAGTCTATTCATCCGACATCAACGGAAAGATCATGCCTGAGAACATTGGAGAAACCGTAGAGAATGTCGGTTTCGGCATCGACCCGAACGAGAGTTATTCGGTGGTGCAATCTTCCGAAATGGAATTCGACCCGCGCTGCTATTCCATTGCCTACACGGGCAAGGACCATCAGCTTTGGCGAACGGACGATAAAGGCACAACGTTTGAACTCTTCGCGGAGTTCGGTTCGGATGCAGACAATCAGGTCACTTACATCGAGCAATCGTGGTCCGACCCAAATGTGATGTACGTGTGCCAGCAGAACGTGAATCCATCATCAAGCGGAACGCTTTGGAAAACCACCGATGGCGGCCAGAACTGGAATACGGTCACGCTGCCATCGGTAAGCAACAGCCGGAAAATGCTGATCCAGGTGGACCCCACCGATCCTGAAAAAGTCTGGATCGCGTTTGCCAGCACGGGAAACGGACAGCGCGTTTACAGATCGGTCAACGGTGGCGGCAGTTGGACGAATCTGACCACTTCGACCCTCGATGGCCAAGCTCCACGGTCGTTGAACCTGATCGGTGGCACGGATGGCGGCATCTACCTCTCCACCAACAAGACCATTTTCTATCGCAACAATTCCATGAACGATTGGGTGGATTTCGGTGATGGACTTCCCGTTGTGACCAACACGTGCATTGCGCGACCGTTTTACCGCGATGGGAAAATGCGCATTGCGTCTTACGGAAAAGGCATCTGGGAAAGCAATTTCTACGAAGCGCAATCAAATCCGATCGCGCAAGTGATGGTGGACAAACTCCAAACCACACAGCATTGCGAAGCAGACACGTTCCACTACGTGTGCCATTCCATGCTCAATCACGACAACGCCACGTGGGAATGGACCTTTCAGGGCGGAACGCCATCCACGGCAAACACGTGGAATGCGGATGTGACTTACGATTCGCCCGGAACGCATTTGACGATTTTGAAAGTGACCGAAAGCGATGGCGATTTCAGCATCGATTCGCTCTACATCACCATTGACGCCTACCAGCCGCTGAGCGATCTGCAGGAAGGTTTCGAGATGGTTTTTCCTCCGAACGGATTCGAGATCAAGAACTCGGACGAGAACATTACGTGGGAATTGCAGGACACGGTCGGTGGCTTTGATGCGAGCGACCAATGCATGTACATCCGTGGGTATGATTACAACGCTGCTGGACAGATTGATGACGCTGTGGTGAGCGTTGACATGACCTATTTGCAGGATGCCTGGCTGACCTTTGATGTGGCCTACGCCCGCTGGGGTGGCGGCTATTCCGATTCGTTGGAAGTGCTTGTTTCCACCGATTGCGGAGCGAATTATCAGAGTCTCTATTTCAAGGGCGGAACCGACATTGCCACGGCTCCCGACAACTCAAGCGATGTGTTTGTTCCAGCGGCCAACGAATGGCGCACCGATAGCATTGACCTAAGCAGTTTTATGGGAAATGAGGATGTGATGATCGTTTTCCGTTTCCATTGTGGATGGGGACAGAACATGTATCTCGATAACATCAATATTGACGCGGTGAATGTGGTGGCGGTGGAAGAACCTGAGGAAGAAACGATCCTTTCGCTCTACCCGAATCCTGTGGCCGAAAACGGAACGGTTCATCTGTATTCGAACCTGAACGAAATGATCATGGTAGATGTGTATTCGATGGACGGTAAACGCATTTACCACCAGCAACACAACCCGATCGCAGACATTTCCATTTCGAACCTGGCGGCAGGCACGTACATCTCCATGCTCTCATCGAGCAAACGCATTAAAAAAGAGGTATTGGTGGTGCGATAGAACTGAAAATCGGTTATTTGTTAAATGAAGAAGTCCAAGAAGCAAAATCAGGTTATTAGCCTATTCAGCGGTGCAGGTGGTATGGACATCGGATTTGAAATGGCTGGTTTTAAAACAGCAGTTGCTGTTGAATATGACAAATCCTGTTGTGAAACGCTGAAGGCCAACAAGCCTGATTTACCGATCATTCAAGGAGATTTAGCGGAAATTTCGACAGAAGAAATTCTAAACGCGGCCAATTTGAAACCAACTCAAGCGGCTTTGGTTATTGGCGGTCCACCATGTCAATCTTTCAGTTTAGCGGGAAAACGGATGGGTATGAATGACCCAAGAGGAATGTTGGTACTTCAGTTCATAAGAGTTGTGCGTGAGAGTTTACCCGTAGCTTTTGTTATGGAGAATGTAAAAGGCATGGTGAACTGGGAAGGTGGGAAAGCTATCGAGGCCATTATGAATGAAATTTCTGAGCCAATCATATTTGAAGGTAAAAAGTACGAGTACAAAGTGACCAAATCCGTTCTCAATGCTGCGGATTATGGAGTTTCACAATTTCGGGAGAGAGTTTTTATAGTTGGCAATCGGATAAATAGAAAGTTTGAATTTCCATTACCAACACACACGGATGGAGAGAATGTAGCCCTTGACCTGTTCGGACAAAAATTGGAAAAGCACCGTTCGGTATGGGATGCCATTGGCGATTTACCTGTCGCAGATGAGCCTTCTGAAACTGCATTAAGAGTATCTGAAACCATCAAGGAAAGAATTAAGAATCATGGCTACTAAGATTAAGAATCATCAAAAAACAGCACATTCTCCTTCAACGATGGAGAAGATTGAAATGGTGCCGATTGGCGGAAAGCTTTCTGACATTCTTCAAACATTTGGTTCTACCTACAGACGACTTGACCCCGACAAACCTTCTCCTACTGTCACAAGAAGCGGATATAGGGATTTTATTCACCCATACGAAAACCGAATGCTTACTGTGCGTGAATTGGCCTGTTTACAATCGTTCCCCGAAGACTGGGAGTTTACAGGTACAAGATTAGATTCTTACAGTAGTAAACGAGAAGTTTCAATGACTCAATTTGGACAGGTTGGAAATGCGGTTCCGCCCGTTTTAGCATGTGCATTGGCTAATTCAATAATGGAGCAACTCTTTGAAAACGAATCAGATGAATAATGCATTTGTAAAGAAGGCTTCTGACCTTGTAAATACACATGAGTCAACCAGAAGTGGTTTTTTGGAATACGCCTTGAGAAAGAGTAAGGAGTCTATTCCATACATCGACAAAGCAAAGGCTCTGAAGTTGATATTGGAACAAAAAACCAAACAACCAAGGGACATCCTGAATATGGATGAAATACAGAGTAGCTGTTATGAGGCCGCTGGTGTTTCTGTCAAAGCAAACAACTATTTGACATCGAATGACTTAAAGGGCATTCTTGAAGAATTTATCAAGGAGTTTCTTGAACCTGCTGGATCGAAATACATTGATGAACTTATTTACCGGTATTTGCTTACCTCTGGAGATGCTCTCGGTGGTAGAATGAGAAACTTGGTAGGTTCAATTGCAAACGAAAAACTTACGAGAAATATCGTTTCTCAATTAAAAGTGCTTGGCCTTCCGTTTGAATTCTATGACAAACAATCAAAACTCTGGTTGGCATCAAATAAGTACACAATTGACCAAGTTCCCGATATAAGAGCCATTAGATGGGTTTTGAAGTCAGGTAAGAAACGCCAACTCATATATAATTTGACCGTACCGATTGTAAAGAAGAACATTGACTTAGTAATTCTCAATAAACACTCGGAGGAAATTAGTGGTAGTTCCTTTAAGTCAATCATTGAAAACGCCAAGAGCTACGTCATGCTCGGAGAGCTTAAAGGTGGTATTGATCCCGCAGGAGCAGACGAACATTGGAAAACAGCAAATACTGCCCTGACACGTGTTAGAGATGGATTCAAGAAGAACCGAATTGATATTCCTCTGGTATTCATCGGTGCGGCAATTGAAACAAGTATGTCCCGTGAAATCTTCGCACAGTATTCCGATGGAAGAATTGCCAATTGTGCTAATCTGACGGTAGACAATCAACTTTTGTCACTATGTAACTGGATAGTGTCAAAATAATGTGGCTGCACTTGGCAACCGCTCTTCTCCCCACTCATTAAAAACCACCTGTTAGCAGTTCGTTAGTGTAATTACTATTTAGCATGAAGTCTCGCCTATCTTCGCACGTGATGATAAAGGCGGAGAACATTCACAAGCGTTATGGCGAACTGGAAGTGCTGAAAGGCGTGAGCCTCGAAATTGCTGAAGGGGAAATTGTGAGTATTGTGGGTGCTTCGGGTGCTGGAAAGTCCACGCTGCTGCACATCATCGGCACGCTGGATAAAGCAGATTCCGGTTCTGTTTCCATCAACAACATCGAAACAGGCAAACTTAAAGACAAAAAGCTGTCTGATTTCCGCAATCGCGCCATTGGGTTCGTGTTCCAGTTCCATCATCTGTTGCCAGAATTTACTGCGCTGGAGAATGTGTGCATTCCTGCTTTCATTGCAGGGAAAAGCGAGGCAGAAGCGCAGGCAAAAGCCAAGGAACTGCTCGGCTTTCTCGGTCTGGCCGACCGTGCGGACCACAAGCCATCGCAACTTTCTGGTGGCGAACAGCAGCGTGTGGCGGTGGCACGGGCGTTGGTCAACCAACCAGCAGTTGTGCTGGCGGATGAACCTTCAGGAAACCTCGACAGCCAATCTGCCAAAGAACTGCACCAACTGTTCTTTGATCTGCGTGACAAATTCAATCAGACGTTTGTCATCGTAACGCATAATGAGGAACTGGCCGACATGGCCGACCGCAAACTGGAAATGAAGGATGGACAGATCGTTCAGGCCGAATACTAACTTTGCCTTGATCACGTACCTTTTTCTAAACGACCCCATTCTGTGAAAAAGCTTCTGATAGCCTTGGCCGTTCTGGCGATTCTCCTTGCGGGAGGTGGTATCTATTGGAAGTCGCTGCAACAGCCCGAAGTGGATTCCGATCCGGTGGATGCGATTCCAACTTCTGCTTCGCTGATCATGGCCTATCCGAACCTGACGGCAACGTGGTCGGCTTTCCAAGAGCGTGATTACAGCAGGGTTTTGCATGAAATTGATGAGCTGACCGTTTTTCTGGCCCGTAATGCGCGGCTCGATTCGTTGCTTACCAAAGACGCAGAACTGAAAGAAGCGTTGAAGGGCGCGATGGTCTGGCGGTCGTATCATGCCACTGAGGCCGATTCGTTGCAGGTTTTTCAGGTCATTAAGGTGCGATCGGGTTTTGGTGCCCGTGCGTTGGAAGCGTGGAAAAAGAGTTTCGGAAGCGATGCAGGAGCCATTACGGAAGAGAAGAACGGAGAAACCTCGATTTTCAAAGTGGTCACTTCGCACCCTTACTCAATTTCATTCTTTACGCTGAAAAACGGACTGTTGCTTTCCAGTTCTTCCGCCAGTTTGCTGAAACAGTCGTTGAGCCAATTGGCAGGAGGCCAAAACCTGAGCAACGATGCCAATTTCCGCTCTGCGCTGGAAACAGCTGGGAAGAACGTGGACGCCAACCTGTATGTGAACTACGGAAACCTGCCCAAGTATTTGGCGGGTGCGCTAAAGCCTGGGCTTCAGTCGTTGAACCGAACGATGGTGGAGTTTGCTGATTGGAGCGAATTTGATGTGAACATGAAATCGGAGGGTTTTACACTCAATGGTTTCACGTATGTGAATGATTCGCTGCCGCAGTTTCTGTCGCTTTTCCTGGATCAGAAACCGCAGAGCATGCAGTTTGCAGAATTCATTCCGTCCAATACGGCTTCGTTCGTTTTTTACGGAATTGAAGATGTCATTGCGTTTTCGAGCGGCTACCGCGAATTGCTGAGCAAACAGGGCGATCTGAGCAAAATGGAAGCTGAATTGGACAGCGCGAATCAGCTCTTGGGGGTTGATCTGGAGCAGAATCTGCTGGCCTGGATGGGTAACAGTTTCGGTATGTGCATCACTCGGCCGACAAGCCCATCGTTTGCTGATAACGGTTATCTGGTTTTCGAGACCCGCTCGGAAGAGTTGGCCGAAAAGCTGCTTTCCGATCTTGCGGATGAACTGGACGCAAAACACGAAAAGGAACTGGAATCCGAAGAGGTGAATGGAACGCAGATCCGACATTTGAGATTGGATGGGATTCTTGGAGTTCTGTTTGGCGAAACGCTGAAGGAATACGACAATCCGTTCTATGCCATTTACAAAGGGTGTGTCGTGTTCGGAACTTCGTCAGAATCGGTGGCCGATTACATCGAACATTTACAGGCGGACCGCACGCTGGGCAAGGATCTTTCCTTCTCGCGGTTTGTGGAGAATCTGGGCTCTGCCTTCAACATGTTCAGTTACAATCACATCCCAAGTTCGGAGAAGATCTTTGAATCTTACCTGAATCATGATGCTGTCAGTATGCTGGAAAGCAACCGTGAACACATCAATAAATTCGAGGCCATCGGCACGCAGTTTTCTTCCACAGGTCAATCTTTTTACTCCAATACGTTTATCAAATACAACCCTTCTTCCAAAGCGCAGAAAGAATCGCATTGGTTGGCGCAGATGGATGCAGCACCGATCATTCCGCCCGTTTTCGTGACAAACCACATCAGTGGCGAACCCGAAATTCTTGTGCAAGACGAAACCAATAATGTTTATCTGTTCAATCAGCTGGGGCAGGAGCTTTTCAAAGCGGAGATAAAAGAGCCGATCTTGAGCCGTCCCGTTCAGGTGGACGCATTCAAAAATGGCAAGCTCCAATACCTTTTCAATACCAAGAATTTCATCTATCTCATTGATAGAGAAGGAAATCTGGTGGATGGTTATCCGATAGAATTGAACTCACCTGCCGAAACCGATCTGGTGGTTTTCGATTACGATAAGGACAAGGATTACCGCATGCTGATCACGTGCAAGAACAACCACATCTACAACTACGACATCAAAGGCAAGAAGGTGAGCGGCTGGCACCACAACCGCGCTTCGGATCCCACCATTCATCCGTTCAAGCGGCTGCTTGTTTCGGGCAAAGATTATATCATAACGGGCGAAAGCAACGGCAAGATCCATCTGCTTGACCGCAGAGGCAAGAACCGTGTGACGGTGGAAAAACGCATACCGAGTTCAAAGAACAACCACTTGCAGGTTTTCAGGTCCTCAGAAACTGCGTTCACGGGTGTTTACATTACGGATGAGACAGGGAAGATCTTCCGGGTGGCACTTGATGGTGACGTACAACCGATGGAACTTGGAAAGTTCAGTCCGGAACATCATTTTCTGGTGACCGACCTCGACAAGGACGGTGGTCCGGAGTTCATTTTCTTCGACCTGAACTTGTTGCAGGTCTTCAGTTACAAGAAGGAAAAGCTGTTTGAGGTGCGTATTGAACCGAACGCATCTGCACCTTTCCTTGTCGATCTGGTTGAAGAAACCGGTATCGGTTTCAGTTATCCCGATTCGCAGCAATTGGTGCTTTTCAATTCCAAAGGAGAAATGGTGAGCGGATTTCCCGTTTCGGGAATGTCAGAATTCGATCTTCTGCTTACTGGAGACCACATGCTTCTTGTTACTGCCGCACCCGAAGGTGGACTGCTCATTCAGAACATTCGCTAAGGTTTAAGTTCCTATTTTCGCAACGTACGCGACAAATTATTTTGCCATGAGAAAATTCCCGATCGGTGGTTTCACCGCGCTGTTCGCCATTGGGGCAGCCATCTTTGCGCTTTCCGGCTGCTACAAAGACAATTTCGACTTCAATAAAGTAAAGCAGGATCCGATCACTTGGGAACCGGACATTGCTTTTCCCATCGTGTATTCTACGATGGATGCGGAGGAGATCATCAGCATTTCAGACTCCACCAACATCTATCAGTACGATGGCAACAACTTCATTACGCTCATCTATCGCAGAAGGGTTTTTTCACAGACGGTGAACGACTTTTTCCAGTTCCCATTCAATCAACAGGTAAACGAGAACATGAGTTTCGGTGCGGTGGAGATCGCGCAGTTCACGGCCAACGGTTCTGCTTCTACCACAACGAATAGCGGAATCACATTCGGAATTTCCGGTCCCGGAGGTTCTCAGCTTGACCACGTTACCTTCCACAGCGGAACGATGACCATCGCTTTTACAAGTGATTTTCAGCATAGCGGAACACTACAGGTTTCCATGCCAGAGATGAAGCTGAACGGAGTACCGTTCCTACAATCCTATCCGATCAATTATCAGGGTGGTTCGGTCAATTACACCATTGATATTCCGCTGGCAGGTTACACCATGAACCTGAACAACGGTAACGGCCCTAACACGATTCCGATCGATTACACGCTTACGCTGAACCAAGGGAACGGAGCCGTTCCAACGCCTGTCAATCAGGTTCAGATCACTCACAGTTTCCAGGAAATGGTGATGCAATATGCCGATGGCGATTTTGGAAACTTCTCGTTGGTCATCAATCCGGGTGAAGTGGAACTGGATGTGGAACAAGGAAGCCATGGAGGACATCTTTATTTCGAGGACCCACGTTTCAAATTACACGTGAAGAACAGCATCGGTGCTGAGATCCAAGTAGGTATCGATCAGCTGTATGCATCAGGTAATGCAGGTCAGTTGAACATTGATGTTTCTAGCCTTATTCCATCCGGGCAGTTCACCATTGCCGGTGCGCCAAGTGTGGGCGATTCATCCATCACGGATTTCTATTTTACGAAGGACAACAGCAACATCAGCCAAGTGGTAAATGGCGACTATGATAAGGTCAACCATGCGCTTAGTGCACAAGTGAATCCCAATGGACCGGCCACCAATTTCGCCACGTTGAATAGCGCGATTGAAGTTGTGGCGGATGTGGAATTGCCATTCTGGGGCTACTCCGATCACTTTACCATTATCGATACCGTGGAGGTTCCGTTCGATGATGCTTCTGACTTTGCCGACAATATTGAGCATGGTCTGCTGCGCATCAACACGGTCAGTCATTTCCCGGTCGATGGGCTGCTGAAACTCTATTTTGCGGACTCCAATCATGTGGTACTTGATTCAGTTCTGACCGATGGTTCGTTCATCATCCGCTCCGGACAGGTGAATGCAGATGGCAAAACCATTGCCTCCACACAGACGAACAATGACGTTGAGCTCGATACCACACGGATCAACAGCCTCTTTGATTCGCGCTATCTATTGATCTATGCCGATCTTACTTCAACAGACGATGCCGGAAGGAACATTAAACTCTACACAGAGGACAACATTGAGGTGCGCATCGGGCTTCGGGTAAAACTGAAGGCCAAACCATCCGACATCAACAAATTCTGATAACCGAACCAAGTAACGACCAGACCAGCAATCATGGCCAACCCATTCAACAGAAAAAGCCTCGCGTTTCTGATTTCAGCCGTACTTGTTTTTGCGGCTTTCCAGTCCAAGGCGCAGTACGATTTTACCATGCAGGGCATGACGATGGTGCCGCAGCGCATGTACATCAACCCCGCGTTTGTGCCTGATAGTAAATGGCACATCGGCATTCCTGCGCTTTCGAGCAATCACTTCACGCTTGGGTACAATGCTCACACCTACTCGCAGCTCATCAAAAAAGATGGGAATGACTCCTTGTATGTCGATCTGCAGAATGCCATCAACAAGATGGGCAAGACGAATTACATGTCGATGAATGCACGGATCGATCTGCTATCGTTCAGCTTTACGGTCGGTCCGAACAAGAACAACTTCATCTACGCCAACATCACGCAGCGCGTGGCGATGCGCATGGCCATGCCAAGCAAACTCATCGATTTTCTTTGGAAAGGAAACGGTGCATTCTTGAGCCAAACACTCGATCTGAGCAGGATGAATGGAGATGCTTCAGTTTTCACCGAATACGGCATCAGCTATGCACGAAAGTTGCTCGATAAAAAGTTGCGAGTGGGCATCACGGTCAAATATCTGAACGGGCAAATGAACGCTTCAACCGATAACCGTGGCACAACGCTTTACACCGACCCGAACAATTACAACATCACCGCCAAGGTGGATCTTACTGCCAGAACTTCAGGGTTCTTCAACAATCTGGATAATGTCAATGCCACCAATATCATCTTCTCTGGGAACCACGGATTTGCATTCAATCTGGGAGCGCATTACATGATCGATGATCATTGGGAAGTGGCAGCCAGCGTCAACGACCTTGGGATGATCTTCTGGAAAGATAATGTGAAGAATTATGAGTTGAACGATGCGCAGTTCAAATATCAAGGATTGGATCTGGCCCAGTATCTCACGCAGCCTGACAGCGCAGACGAATTCCAACGTTTTGCAGATACGCTAAAGGCGGTTTTCAATGTGCAGGACAACACCAATTCATACCATACCAACCTGAGTTCGCAGGTGTATGTGAGCGGTGCGTACAAATTCACCGAGAAGGACCGATTGGGATTGGATTTCTACGGAGAGATCTTCAAGACACACTTTGAGCCTGCCGTGGCCTTCAACTACACGCGCAAGTTCGGAACCATCTTCCAACTGTCTGGAAGTTACATGTACAACAATCGCAGCTTTGCCAATCTCGGATTGGGTTTCGCGCTGACCCTTGGCCCCGTTCAGTGGTACTTGGCCATGGACAATATTCTGGCACCGATGATGCCGCAGCACACGCAGAATGCGCATTTCCACAGCGGGCTGAATTTCGTGGTAGGGTACAAAGAAGGCAAGAAGAGCGACCGCGATGGCGATGGCATTCTTGATAAGGATGATAACTGCCCCGATCAGTTCGGTTTGGAAGCATATCTCGGTTGTCCTGATACGGATTTTGACAGCATCCCTGATCACATGGACAACTGTCCTACAGAGTTTGGTCCACGAATGAACGGAGGTTGCCCGTGGGGCGATAAGGATGCAGACGGCCTGAACGACTTTGAGGATCAATGTCCGGATGAGGCCGGTCCGGCCGAGAACAACGGTTGTCCGTGGGGCGACCGAGATGGAGATGGAGTAACAGACAATGTCGATGCCTGCCCGGATGTAGCAGGTCCTGCTGAGAACAACGGCTGCCCTTGGGGAGACCGCGACAATGATGGAATTCTTGACAATGAGGACAAGTGTCCGGATGAGGCAGGTCCGGCCGAGAACAATGGTTGTCCGTGGGGCGATAAGGATGGCGATGGCGTGCTCGACAACGTTGACCGCTGTACAGAAGTTCCTGGCCCGGCCGATAACGATGGATGCCCGTACCAGGATTCAGATGGCGATGGTGTGATCGATCTGGAGGATGATTGTCCGCGTACACCGGGGCCCGCTGAGAACAAAGGCTGTCCCGTAATTGAACAGGAAGAACAGGAAGTGCTGAACACCGCCTTCGATGACCTTGAGTTCGAGACCGGAAAAGATGTGATCAAAGCATCCTCTTACGCGTCATTGGACGAATTGGCCGAACTGCTCAAGAAGAAAGAATCTTACAAACTGAAGATATCTGGTCACACAGACAATGTGGGAAGCGATGAGAACAACATGAAGCTATCGGAGAAACGGGCCAGATCGGTCAGCAATTATCTCACAAATAAAGGTGTCGATAGTTCACGTCTCATTGTAGAGTGGTTCGGAGAAACCAAACCGATCTATCCGAACGATACGCCCGAAGGCCGTGCGAAGAACAGACGTGTAGAAATGGAGGTGGTGTTCGATTGATGGAAGGTCGCCTTCTATTTCCGCGTTGAAGTTCTACGATTGGTTGAATAAGCTACATTCGTTCCGTGCCGCTGGGAGAACATAGCAAATGCCTTGTCTGCGAAGGAACGAAGCTGAAACCGTTGGTCGGTTTCGAGAGACACCATTTGGTGAAGTGTGGCTCGTGCGGTTTTGTGTTCTGCAAACCGATTCCTTCCAAAGAAGAACTGGACAAGGTTTACGAAGGCTACGGCCGCAACGACTATCTGAGTGATCTGACCATCCAAGCCTATGAGAAGGTTCTCGATAAAATGGAACCTTTCCGAAAGACCAACCGACTGATCGATGTCGGTTGCGGTATCGGTTACTTCTTGGAAGTGGCCAAGCGCAGAGGTTGGGAGGTTTACGGGACGGAATTCACGGAAGAGGCCGTGAAGATCTGCGAGGTTAAAGGTGCCAAGATGCAATTGGGTGTGCTGAACCCAGACAATTACGAACCCGAAAGCTTTGATGTGATTGCCTCGTTCGAGGTCATTGAGCACATCAACAACCCACGCGAGGAACTGAGCCATTTCAACCAGATCCTTCGCAAAGGCGGATTGGTGTATTGCACCACGCCCAATTTCAATGCGGTGGAACGGCACATGCTCAAATCGGGATGGAACGTGCTCGGTTACCCCGAACACCTTTCGTACTACACACCTTCCACCTTGAAGCGTGTTTTCAAGGAAACAGGCTTTGAGGCCAAGAAAATGGAGACCACAGGTGTAAGCATCACGCGCATCAAAAAGAGCCAAGGGAAATCGAACCAGGCAACCATTTCGGCCACTTCAGATGATGAAAAACTGCGAAATCAGGTTGCCAGTAATCCGCTGCTCAGAATCGCGAAGGACATCATCAACTGGAAACTCACCCTATTCGGTGTGGGCAACTCGCTGAAAGGTTGGTTTGTGAAGAAGTGATTGGCGTTGGATGATGGTGGGAACCTTTGATCATGGGAGTTTCGATACCATTTGAAGCTGAGTTGGTCAGGGTTTAGGAAATACGAATGCTGCTGGGATATTCATTTTACCGTACCTATCTATGGACGGAGTTTCATTATTGGCATTGGCGGAGCTATTACCGAGCCTTACACAGGAATTATGGCGTGTTGCGGTTATATTGTTAATGACCGTTCATAAATGAGGGCCTTTTCTGTTACTGAAAACTTTCACTTCCGGAATTCCCTTTGCGTTTTTGACAATGGCAGTTGGTTCTCCCAATTCCTGTTGAAGAACATTGCAATGAACGGGATTCACGTACACCAGATACATCTGCTTGGATTGTTTGAAGGTAGGTTTCACCTTCATTAGCAGTTTGCGGGTGGCCTCCTCATCAAACGGATTGAAGAGGTAGATGACATCCACTTCCTCTGGGATGTCGAATGTCAGGGCATCACCTTCGTTCAAGATGAATTCCGTGTTCGGGAAACGTTCTCTGACCCGTTCAATATTGGTGTAAGCAACGTCATTGAGCTCGGCAGCATATTCCACACCGATCACCTTTCTGAAACCGAACTCTGCCGCAAGGATCAATGCGCGGCCTTTGCCCGAACCGATATCCAAAAACACCTTCTCGTTGAAATGGATGGGCAGCACATTCATGGCCTTTTTGAAGATGACCGAACTGGAGGGTTGATACAGATGGCCTTCCGGTCTGCTGTCGGCATCGATGGAAAGTTCATCGGGCCCCTTCGCACCAAAGGTATCGATGCCCAGCTCGCGCTCCTTCTGCCATTCCTTCAAACCCATGGAGCAGGTGTTCATCAACCCCCGATGCCGCAGAGAGTAGATGAAGTGGCTGAGCCACGGTAAACGTCCCTTGTGTTTGAAGTCCATGCTGTTTCAAAATTAGATAATGGAGACAAGAGATGGAGATTTAAGTGATGGAGACACAAAGAGATAGAGGGGGTATGGAGTTTATTGGGACCAGGTCGGTGACCATATTGATCAAAACCGAGGCTTGATGCCCATTTCATTGAACATGAAGGATAACATGGATGTACGCAACTGCAACCAAGTTGACCATGAGTATGCCTGATAATGTCCGCTACCGAAAGCATAGAGGAGAACGGGATTGTCGGATATCGACTCTTCCTGAAGTCTGGCGGTCATTTTGAAAGCCTGTGTCGGACTTACTCGCTGATCGTTCAATGACGTAATGAACAAAACTGAAGGGTACATGGCCTTGCCCAGATTATGATATGCAGACAGATCGATTTTATTGAAGAATGCTGTGGAATCAATGGGAGCTCCGAATTCGCTTCCGTGAAACTGCAGATCCAAAAGATCATAGATACCGGCACGGGGAATGACCACTCTGAACAGGTCGGGTCGTTTGGCCATGGCCGAAGCAACAACAAAACCACCGTGCGATTGGCCTGTAATGGCCAATTTATTGGCCGTGGTATATTTATTCTCTATCAGATACTCTGCCGCTTCTATCAGGTCATTGACCGTGTTCTGTTTATTCAGTCCAGAGCCTTGTTTGTGCCATGATGGACCCAGTTCACCGCCCCCTCTGATAAAGGCTTGGGCGTAAACACCCCCACATTCCAACAGGTATACCACTGATGCATCAAAATACGGCTCCATGGTAAGCCCGTATCCTCCATACACGTTGAGCAACATCGGGTTGTCTCCATCAGGGTTGAACCTTTTTTTGTGACGAATGGTCATTACAGGGATCTCTACAGAATCGGAAGAGATGAACGTATGGTATTCGTACA
Organism: Flavobacteriales bacterium; assembly: GCA_016124845.1. Classification (NCBI taxonomy): domain Bacteria; kingdom Pseudomonadati; phylum Bacteroidota; class Flavobacteriia; order Flavobacteriales; species Flavobacteriales bacterium. The sequence continues at coordinate 68,291 of WGMW01000009.1, read as the reverse complement.
GGTAATCGTCTTCATTGAAACGGTCATTCTTAGCACCGAATTTGGCTACAAACTTGTTCTGGTTCAGATCGAAGACCCCACAGACCCTTCCTTGGACCTTTGACTCAATGAAAACAAATAGTTCGGGGTCGCCCTTACTTCCCATGAACCGGGTGAATGACATGCCATCTTCCACCATCACACGGTATTGGAGATTGCCCGACAAATCGAATACCAACATGATCTGTTTGTCTTCTGCTGTGTAAATAGTAATGATGTTCTCACCGGCAACATAGGCATTCTTCAAAAGGCTTCCTGTTTCATCAACGTTCAACGCCTTTGCCAGTTCGTTGGGTCTATTCGGGTCAAGGTAGCCTAACCATAAATTGTCATTTTCTGCATCGGTCAGTATCAAAAGGCGGTTGTCCAGCGATTCAATGAACCGTATATATCCGTCTATTCCTTTCAATGCCAGTTTCAATCCATCCACTTGATCTTCAAAGTCATCAACGAAAACGTTGGTTTTGTCGGTGATAGAATTCCACTCAATAATGACCAAGAACCTTTCGTCCGATGATACGAACACATTCAGATATGCTTGTGGATTGCTTTTTCGTACAAAAATCGCTTGATCATCCAATTGGTCGGTTCCCAATTTGTGATAGTATAAATACTGGGCCTGATCCGCCTTGTCTGGATTTTGGAAGTCATAGGTTTTAAGGTCAATGGGCGCAAGATTTTTCACGTTGCCCCTTCTTACATAGTAAAAGCCATCTTTGCGCCAAGCAAGTCCATTGCTCTGATCGATCATGTCGGAGTAAGCAAATCCTCTGATGTGATCTCTGGTCAGGGAATCGTCTTCAATCGAAAAAACGTAGATGTCTTCTGCTTCCTTGCTGTTCTTTGAACATGTCAGTGCGAGGTACCTACTATCATTGGAAAGGATAAAATCATCAACATCTACCCGTTCGTTTTTCTCTTTGGGCAATGAAGCGAACGATAACAGTTTTTTATCATCTTCATCCAGTTTCTTGCGAGAGAAGAGAGCGAGTGATCCATAATTGTCTGGATCAAGGCCAAAACGGAAGTAATAGTCTCCTTCCTTCGTCAATCTTGCATTGTTGACGCCAGCGTAGTGCCTGATGTTCTCTTTGATTCGATCTTTGAACCTGCATTGTCGCAAATACATCCTTGTGAGCTCTTTCTCAGCCAGCAACCAGTCTTTTGCCTCTTTGTAATTACCCTTTGTGAACTTATACGGGTTTGTGAATTTTCGACCGAAAAGGGTAGTGGAAGTGGTATCCTTCTTCAGTTTCGGGTAATCCAAGCGTGCGCTTTTTTTTAAATCTGCCTGGCCGTATGCTGATGATAGGAAGCATAAGCTCAGTATGGTACCGATCAAGTATTTTAATCGTTTGTTCACCTACTTTTCTACGTCCTAAAAAGATCGAGGCGAATATACCAATGATTCTGTCCAATAAACTGAATCTTGTTATAAATCGCCTCTTTTGAACAGGTCTATGTGTGAACCTCTGCCATTCCTTCAAACCCATGGAGCAGGTGTTCATCAACCCCCGATGCCGAAGAGAATAGATGAAGTGGCTGAGCCACGGTAAACGGCCCTTGTGTTTGAAGTCCATGCTGTTTCAAAATTAGATAATGGAGACAAGAGATGGAGATTTAAGTGATGGACATGGGGCGTTAGATGGGTTCGGTAAAGGATGATAGGTGAGACGCTTGGTTCCTCAGCGAAGCAAATTGTCATGCCAGCGCTTCCAGTTCTTTCCCTGACGAAGGAACGGGCTGTGAGGTTTTACAGACGGCTTGCAGCCAAATGCCAATGGCTGACCATATTCATTAAGAGAAATTTCCTACTATTGTATTAGTAAGTGTTAAAATGACACTAAGTAATATGATGAATTTTCGGTTGTTCTTTCTCGGTCTGTTCTCCGCTCCATTGTTGGTTCTTGGTCAATGCTCGGTCAATTTGGGCGATGACGTTCTGCAATGCAACGGCAACCCCGTTACACTTACACCCGTGTATTCGGGAGGTGTTGCGCAAGATTCGCTTCGCATTACGTACGATGCCACGCAGGGCGTTACGGGGCTGGTGGGTGCTTCGGAGGTTTATTTCCACTCGGGCATACAAACGGTGCCTTTCGGTGGATGGGAATACACGGTAGGCAATTGGGGAATGAACGATGGGGTAGGACAGATGACCCCGCTCGGAAACAACCTCTGGCAGATCACCATCCACGTGGCCAGTTATTACGGCTATCCGGGCGGGACGAATGTGAACGGACTGTGGATGGTATTCCGAAACGGGGATGGTTCGGCCACGGGCAAGGACGACAACGATGGTGACATTTTCCTTTATACGTCCAACGGCAACACCTGCGATTTCGGAGGTGTAACCGGAACGGATATTCCCGGAAGCACGGGAAGCTTCCTTTGGAGCACCAACGAAACGACCACTTCCATCACGGTCACTCAAACAGGAACATATTCGGTTACATTTACCGATGGCCTCGGTTGTCAGAGTACCGATAACGTGCAAGTAACCTTCGGTGCTGGTAGCGTGCAGGTGAACTTGGGAGCCGATACTTCGCTGTGCGATGGAGAGACCATCACTTTGGATGCCGGTTCCGGTTTTGCAAGCTATGAGTGGTCAACCTCCGAAACATCTCAAACGTTGCAAGTGGACCAGCCCGGAGATTATTCGGTGACCGTGACCGATCAGGCAGGGTGTACGGGTATCGATCTGATACACATTAGCACGGGAACATCGCCTACGGCAGATTTCTCTTACAATGCAACGGTGGGTACAACTGTTGAGTTTACCGATATCGGTTCGGGGGCCACTACGGTCTATTGGGATTTTAACGGAGACGGCAACATTGATGAGACCACGGCCGGAGGTGCTTCGGTGCAGTACGATTTCGGTGCAGAAAGCGTCTTTGGGGTGGTGATGATATCGGAGAACGGTTGCGGAACGGACACCAGTTCGCAGAACGTGCTGGTGCATGACGTTGGAATTGAGGAACTGAAAGGGCAGATAGGCCTTTCGGTTTATCCAAATCCGGCCACGGACATGGTGCGGGTCAGTGTGGCCGATTCGCGAGTGTCGGTGAACGATATGGTGCTATTGGATGTTCAGGGAAGGGTGGTTCTACGTTTCCCATCGGCCAACAGCAATGCCCGGAACCTGCAACTGGCACCATTGAAAAACGGTGTTTACGTTTTGCGCGTCAGCACATCGAAAGGAATCATTAACGAACGCATCTTAAAACTATGACCATGAAAAGAGTTCTACTTACCACGGCAGGGGCCGTATTTGCCTTGGCGGCCTTGGCGCAGCCACATACCGAAGTGACCATTGCCATCGATACCAAATTGATGTTCAATGTGGACTGTAACCTACTTGGCGATGGTGCCGGAGGCCCTGCGCAGGTGAACAAGGTCTATATGCACAGTGGTGCCTGTTCTGAGAACAGAGGCAACGATCCACAGCAGTCGGCCCATGATTACTGTGCCGATCAGATCGTTCCGTACGCATCGGATGTGTGGCAGCACGTGGTAGGCAACTGGGGACAGGCGCCTCAGGACGATGGCGTAGGGCAGATGGATGACCTTGGAAACGGGGTTTACAGCAAGACCTTTGTGATGGAAGACTACTACAGCGACCCGAACTTGGTGAACAACGAGATCAATTCTACCGGAACGACCCAAAGTGCGCCACTGGATCCGAACAACCCCATCTACCTTATCGGTCTGGTTTTCAGAAATGAGGATGGTTCGGCCTCTGGCCGCGATCAGCAGGGCTGTCAGGATATTTTCATCATCAACGTGGACACCGAGAATCCTACAGTGATCAATTCTACAGACAATTCTACCTGCAACTACGTCACGTTCACCAAAAACTCTGTGGGTATTGTGGAGCAGGATCTTGCGTACGATGTGTTCGTGGGGCCCAACCCTGCAAGAGACAACATCTCGGTGCGTGTTTCCATTGTTCAGGATCTGCCGAACAGCACCTTGGAGGTGGTGAACATGCTTGGTCAGGTGGTTCACAGCGAGACCCGCGACCTTCTTCTCGGAACCAACTACATGACCTTTGATGCCAGTACCATGGCCAATGGCTTTTACACTCTCTCCATCCGTAGCCCTAAAGGTGTGGTAACGCAGCAGAAACTGGTTGTAAGTCACTAAAAACATACGTTGATGACCCGATCGTTGGCCGCTTTTGCGGTATGTCTTTTCTTTTCAAGTGCGTTGATGGCACAAGTGGTCACTACCGATATACCATATATAACGGTGCAGGATTCCATCACACTTACGTTCAATAGCAACTTGGGCAATGGCGCACTTTCTGGTACTGGACAGGTGTATATCCACACCGGATTGGTCAAAGAATCGAGCGACTACGAAGGTGCTTGGGGCAACCAACGGGGCATTTGGGGGCAAGCAGACCCCGAACTGCTGATGAACAACCAAGGAGGGGGCATTCAGACCTTGGGCATCAACATCGAAAGCTTTTACAACACTGGGACATGGGATGGTGTGTTGGCCTTGGCCATGGTTTTCCGCGATGAAGCTGGCAATACGGTCGGTACCAATGCCAATGGCAGCGATATTCTGATACCGGTATTTGAAACGACCACCGATCTGGATGCCGTAGTGCTGGATCCGGTTGTGGATGGAAAAACGGTGGAACCCAACGACCCGTTGGTCTTTGATGTGCGTTCCAACAACCCCAACAGTTTGATCAATCTGTATCAGGATGGAACCCTGATAGGTCAGGCGTTGGGAGATGCTGCGAGTGCATCGGTCAATACATCAACTCCCGGCAAGTATTACCTCAGTTATACGGTGGAAGTGGGAGGGCAGACCGTGGCCGATACCACGTACTTCATTGTGCGCGACAATGCCGTGACGCAGGATCCGCCACAGGGAGTAGTTCCCGGTATCAATTTCATTAACAGCACCACGGTTACCTTCTGCCTGTTGGCGCCCAATAAGCAGTTTGCCTATTTTATTGGCGATGCCACCAACTGGGAAGTGGACCCTGCTTACCAGATGAAGCGCGCTACAGATGGTGAACGCTACTGGATCACTTTGAATAATGTAACGCCACAGACCGAGTATCGATTCCAGTATTTTGTGGATGGCATGTTCAAGGTGGCCGATCCGTATTCGTACAAGATCCTGGAAGAACAGTCTGATGCGGCCATCAATCCGAACATCTACCCGAACCTGATCGACTATCCGGATCAGACCCACGGCAACGTTTCGGTGTACGAGACCGACATGCCGCAATATCAATGGCAGGCACAGAACTTTCAGCGTCCGGCCAAGGAGGATCTGGTCATCTACGAACTGCTGATACGTGATTTCGCCTTCCGCAAGAGTTTCGGTGCCGTTATCGATTCGCTCGATTATTTGCACAAACTGGGCATCAATGCCATCCAACTGATGCCTGTGATCGAGTTTGAAGGGAATGACTCATGGGGCTACAATCCCATCTTCTTTACGGCTGTAGATAAGAAATATGGTCCGGCCAGCGAGCTCAAACGCCTTATTGATGAAGCGCACCAGCGGGGCATTGCCGTCATCTTGGACATTGTGCCGAATCATGCCTTTGGCAGAAGTCCGTACGTTAAGTTGTATTGGGATCCGGGCTTGCAGCGTCCTGCGGCCAACAGTCCGTTCTTCAATCCTGTGGCCACCCACCCGTACAGCGTGGGTTACGATTTCAATCACGAGAGCACTTACACCCGGACGATGTTCCATCGCATCTTCAAATATTGGATCGAAGAGTTTCACATTGACGGTTACCGTCTCGACCTCTCCAAGGGCCTGACGCAGACGTGGAGCGGAAATGACGTGGGTGCTTGGAGTCAGTACGACCAAAGCCGCATCAATATTCTTTTCGACTATGCCAACACCATTTGGTCCTACGATGCAGATTTTCATTTCATTTTGGAGCATTTGGCCGACAATAGCGAAGAGACCGTTCTTGCCAACGGCAACATGATGCTTTGGAGCAAGGCCAGCGAGCAGTACAATCAGGCCACCATGGGTTGGAGCACCAATGCCGACTGGGGCTGGCAAATGAGCTATCAGGCCAAAGGCTGGAACATGCCCCGTGCGGTAGGTTATATGGAAAGCCATGATGAGGAACGCATCATGTTCAAAAATGTGAGCTATGGCAACGATACCAATGCGCCATACAACTGTGCAGATACCACCACGGCCCTTTATCGCATGCAGGCCGCTGCGGCCATGTTCTCATTGGTTCCAGGGCCTAAGATGATCTGGCAGTTCGGAGAATTGGGTTACGATATTTCCATTTTCTGGCCTTCCGGTCTCGACCTTTCGAGGGTGGCCGCCAAGCCTATCCGCTGGAACTATTACTGGGAGGAACCTCGTCAAAAACTGTACAAGGTTTGGAGTGCTATCAATGCGCTCAAGCACATGCAACCTGTCTATTCGTGTACCACCTACGGTCTGGACCTCAGTGGAACGGGCAAGCGCATGTGGCTATCGCATCCAGACATGAATGTGAGCGTAACGGCCAACTTCGATGTGAACGGATTTGACATGACACCGGACTTTCAGCACACCGGCACGTGGTACAACTACCTTACGGGAGAACCCTTGGAAGTAAATCAGACCAACATGACGCTGCACTACGAACCGGGCCAGTACTACATCTACACCGATCAGCAACTGGATGTACCGGACACATCCTTCACACCGCAGCCGGGACCTGATGGTATAGCTGACCTTGCAGACAATCCGTTAGGTATGATGGTCTTTCCCAATCCGAGTGCAGACATGTTCTATATCGACTACCTCTTGGGCGACCAGCAGTTCGTAAGCCTACAGGTGCATGATCTCACCGGTCGTTTGGTGACAACATTGGGCAAAGGCATGCGCTATGCCGACCGTATGCGTACCGTATGGAACGGAACTGACCAAAGTACACGGTCCGTTGCCAACGGACAGTACATTCTTACATTGACCACCAGCGGCAACCGTATCTCCAAAATGGTGGTGTTGCAGCGGTAGGAAGTAGCTCTGAAACCGAGAGCACCATGCCAAGATAAGGGTTGCAATAATCGTATAACCGTCTACTTTCGCACCATGCGACAATTGCTGCTCCTCATGGTGCTTTCCACACAGGTTTTCGGTCAGAATGTATTGGTAACGGCTCATCGGGGTGCTTCGGGTTATGCGCCTGAGAACACGCTCTCTGCCGTTAAAAAGGCTTTGGAAATTGGGGTAGACCGCATTGAGGTTGATGTTCAGCAGAGTTCTGATGGCGTTGTGGTGGTGATGCATGATAAAACACTTGATCGTACAACCGACTCCAAAGGAAAAGTGGGCAAGAAAACCTGGGAGGAGCTGAAACAGGTGAAGGCCTATGGTAAGTTCCCATCCGAATTCCCGAATGAGCCGATTCCGACTTTGGAACAGGTTTTCGAATTGATGGATGGAAAGACGCAGTTCGTCATTGAAATCAAAGCGGGCAACAAGACCTATCCAGGCATTGAGGATAACGTGGTCAAACTCATCAAGAAATACAAGGCCGAAAAATGGGCGTTGGTGCACAGCTTCAACGATAAGGTGCTTAAGTATCTGCACAGGAATTATCCAGAGATCCGATTGCAGAAACTCTTTGTGTCCTATTCAGCAGGAGTCATGCTCGATTTCAAACTGCACTCCGTCAAGTTGTCCAAGTATGATTACGTGGAGGGTTTTGGCATAGCCAAGAGCGCTGCCAAGGAGAAGTTGGTGAAGAAGATCCACGATCTTGGTAAAGTGGTGCATGTTTGGACGGTGAACAGCGAGGAGGACATTCAAGCAATGATCGATCTTGGGGTGGATGGCATCATTGGCAACTATCCCGACAGGACGAAAAAACTGTTGGGAAGAAATTGATCTACATTTGAAATTATGAGCAGCGAACTGGAGAACAAGTTGAAATCGTGGTTTCTGAGCGGCTTGGTCGTTTATAGTTGGGCAGTTACTCTGGGTGGCGGATTCATGCTTATAAGCGAACTGGGCTCGTTCTCCATTTGGCTGGCCGTTACCATGGCATCAGCACAGATTGCGCTGTATTTTCTATGGTTGGAGGTGGCGCAGGTTCCGCGTACTTCGCCTGGACTGATGGGTTTCTCCGTTGGCATATTTGCAGCCACGCTCTATTCGGTCTATGCCAGTTATGCGCAGCAGATCGCCTCGGCAGCTCCCCTGTTGGCGTTCATCTCCTTGTCTGGTTGGTTGGCTTATGTGGGATGGTCTTCAGAATTAGGAGATAGGAGCAAAGACAGGATCAAAGTTGGTAAGAGGCTGCCCAAGATCGAATTGGAAGATTATGACGGCCGCAGATTGAGTTCAGATGATTGGGTAGGCGATAAGCGGCTGGTTATCTTCTATCGTGGAAATTGGTGTCCGATCTGCACCGCACAAGTGAATGAACTCCGTAACTTCGAGAAGCAATTCAACGAACTCGGTTTGAAAATTACGCTCATAAGTCCGCAATCGCATGAGAAAAGCAGACGCCACGCGCAGAAGGTGGGTGCGGATTATGATTTTCTGGTGGATGTGGACAACGCTGCGGCCAGAACATTGGGCATTCTTCACACCGATGGACTTCCGAAAGGATATGAGGTTCTTGGCTACGAATCCAATGTTCCGAAACCGACAACCTTTGTTCTGGATGAAAAAGGGAAGGTGGTGTTTGCAGATCTGACCAAGAACTACCGACTTCGTCCACGACCAGAGGATATTATCAGGGCATTACAAGCATGAAACGGGGCTTTCTCTTTTTACTTTCATCCGTGTTTGCGCTGGTCGCAAATTCGCAGACATGTACTTCAGAAAGATATTTAAGTAATATTTTTCAATCATCTGTTTCACAGGATGTTGTGTTTGGGAATTCCCCAGCGTTGACCACTGTTTATGTGGCGGAGAATGTCACCGTCAACCAACAGATGACAATGGATGTTTTCTTCCCTGTGGGAGATGCGCTTGCAAAACGTCCAGCGGTTATTTTGGCATACGGTGGCGGCTACTTGGTGGGAAGCAAGGAAGACGAGGATGTGTGGGCCACGTGCGACAGTTTGGCCAAAAAAGGCTACGTAACGGCCAGCATCAATTACCGCATGAATATGAACGTGGCCGATCCTGCAAGTGCGGTGCGTGCCATCTATCGCGCTGCGCAAGACTACCATTCGGCCATCCGACATATCAAAGAATACTCGAACACCTACGGAATTGATACCAATTACATTTTCGTTGGTGGAGTAAGCGCTGGTGGCTTTTCGGCCATGCATGCCGTTTTTATGGATGAAAGCGAGCGCCCTGCGGAAACATATCAATCAGGGCTTGGCGGCATCAATCCCGATCTGGGATGTTTGGCCTGCGCAGGGAACAGCTATAACCACACGGCCAATGTTCGGGGAATCATCAATCTGTGGGGCGCGCTGCTCGATACCAACTACATCCAGCAGGAAGAATTGGTGCCGATGACGCTTTTCCATGGGACAAACGATGCGATCGTTCCTTATGATCATGGATTTCCTTTCACTGCGCTGTTCCTGATGCCTGAAGTTTACGGTTCGTTCAATGTGGCGGCACGGGTCAATCATTTGGGCGGCAATGCCGAACTGAACACATTTCAGGGCGTTGGACACAATATTTGGGGTGTGAACGTGAACAACCAATTGGTTGGTGGTCCGACCGAATATTGGGTTCCGATAACGGACAGCATCATTTCGTTCCTGTACGAGAACATTCGGCCTGAACCCGTGGTGATCTCGCCATTCAATGTCTGTCAGGATGATACAACGCAGTTGATCGCTTCCAATGTTCCTGCGAATGGACGTGTCTGTTGGACGGTGCAAGGCGGATTGGTCATTGATGCCAATGCCGATTCATCCGAACTGACCGTGGTCTGGAATTACCCAGGCGTTTATGAGGTCTCGGCTGTGGCTATCAATCATTTGGACGCGTATTCGGTTCCAACTTCGGTTCAGGTTGAAGTAGTTGCCAATCCATGGGTTTCCATTACCCAGAATGGCGGTGTGCTGGAAGCCTCGCCAGGTTACGCCTCGTATCAATGGTACTTGAACGGAAATCCGATCGTTGGGGCCGATCAATCGCAGTATGTTCCAACTTCATCAGGAACATTCATGGTGCAATCATTCACAGCCGAAGGATGCAGTTCATTCTCTGAACCGTTGGTCATGGTCGGTATCGAGGAACTCCCATTACCAAAAGGGATGGTCAAGGAAATACGCGTTTACGATCTTCAGGGAAGGTTGCTCGGAGTATTCGCCTCCGAAAAGGAATTGATCAACAGATATTGGAACGGACAGCAGCTTCTGCTACTGCGTTATTTCGATCAGGATATGAACGTGATCCGTGAGGAAAAACGGAACATTACTCCTTCATTCTGATGAGTTTCACACTATCCTTATTGTAGAAGAAACTCAGGTTCATGTACTTCTTGAAGAACTCCCGCATCTGCTTGGGATCGGTGAATTGTTCATCAATATTGTCGGTTACCTCATACATTGTCATGCTCATCCCTGGCAACACGTCCAAGCGGTAAAGAAGGAATTCCTTTGAACCTGATTCCTGTAGGTTCATGAAAAGAATGGCATCCAACCGTGTGGTGTGACCCACGTACTGTTTCAGATTGTATTCCTTGTTTTCGTCATCATACTGATAATGCTCCACATCGTAATGCAGTGAATCGCGTTTGTTCAGCACGTAGTATTCGGGACTTTCCTTCTCCAACATGTTTTCAGGTATCCACTTACCGAGCAGGTTCGTGTCCACTTTTTCAACGGCATCGGTCAGTGCAACCTTCGATTTGTAAGGACATCCCCAAAGCGTAACGGCAACAAGTAGGATGGAGGCGTAGGCGGCAATTCGTTTCATTTCGGTCTGTTTTGGCAGTAAAGATATGGATTGACCCAAGCGTAGGCCTTAATCTTTGTTTGTTCCTATTTTGTGGCCTTTAAAGTTGTTAAGGTATGGATGAGTTTCTACGACTTGCCGATCAGTTGATCATCTACAAGTTGCGAACGTCTTGGTTTCAAATTTCTAAGCTGTACAATGAGATGGCGATGGAACATGATGGAACCGTAAGCATGGCCTTTGTGTTGCTGGCCATCAATGAGAGCGATGGCACGCCCGTTACGCGCATTGCGCCACGTATGGGAATGGAGCCTAACAGCCTGAGCCGCATCTTGAAGTCGATGGAAGACAAGGGTTTTATTGAGCGTAGGCGCGATGACGTGGACAAGCGGATGGCTTACGTTTATCTCACCAAAGTGGGAAAAGAGAAAAGGGAAGTGGCCATGAAGGCGGTTTACAGACTTGAGCGCGCCATTGTCAATCAGATCGACCCGAAAAAACTGGAGGCGTTCTTCGATGTGGTGAACCACATTCCTGCGGCTATCGATGAGTTCAAAGAAAAAATGGCGTCCTACGAGAATACGTAGAACGCCATTTTAAGAGTTCATTCTGGTCTATCAGCGCTTGATGATGCGCTTGGTACTGATTCCGTCCTTCGTTGTAATTCTCAAAACATAAGGTCCGGCCTGTAGGTCCGAAATATCGATCCGGTTGTTGCTTGGTTTCAATTGCTTCACCACTTCGCCCATGATGTTGACGACATCAACCGTCATCAATGCATTCATGTCCGCATCAATTGTCAACGGACCGGTAGTTGGTACAGGATAAACAGGCAATTCCTTCGCTTTTCTGATGTCGGCAACAGATGATGGTTCTGGGCCATAGTTCAAGTTCAGAATTGGGGCTGTCACCGGGTCGCTGGCATCGTTGAATGTCATGACACCGCCCGTAAATCCAGGAATGGAGATCACAAACTGCGTCTTGTCTCCATTGTTGATGTTGGCGATCATTTCTGCCGTCAGATCCAATCGTACCCAATGCTCATTGGCATCATGCGAACCGAACTGGCACGGAGCACCTTCGGCATCTCCATCCGCAGTAAAGTCAACAGCTTCCACATCGGCAGATGTACCGAAGTTGCCGCTCTTCATTTTGACGTGAACATCAGTTCCGGTGAACGGATCGGTTCCTGTAAGGTCGGTTCTTCTCAGAAAGATGCTTGCATTGGAAAGGGTCGTGTCCATCATTTGCTGCGTATCGAATGTGAGTACGGCAGCGATCTCATTCCCGCCATCTTCACCGATCTTCACTTCCTGAGAGACATCTCCGGCAGAGCTAACAGAACCGTCCATTGTTCCTCCTTCAGAGAGTAGGTAAAGGTCATCCATAAAGAACTTCTGGTAGAAATGAAGTGCCTGATAATCGAACATGATCTGGTACGCCTCTGGCGAAAGGTGGAAACAGTCGGTGAAAACCCCGGCATACAGACGCATGGCGTCCTTCGGAGAAGGATAATCTGGATAACCCAATGGAACAGGGCAGGTAAATGCCGGATAGGTGCCACCAGGAGCCACTCCCAAAGGTTGGGCCTGACCGTAATAGTACTGGAGTATGCCCTGAGCACGGACAAAATTCACCATTGGATCACTGTCACAGTAAGCGGCAACGGAGTCTGAGAAATCATTCAAAAGTGTGTTGATCTGAATGAATGTAGGCTGTCCCATTCCATCCCAAGTGCCATAGAACGGATGACTGGTTTCGAAAGGATGAACATCATTGATGACCTCGGCAAAGTTCGGGTAGGTATATCCTGCCCAGAAAACACGCATTCCAGGTCGTGTATTTTTCAGAAAGGCAATGACCTCTTCCAGTCTGGCGGCCACCGACTGCTCCATGCTGTCGGTCATGTGCTGGGTGAAATCCACGTTCCAATCACCAAGAACATCATTCCCGCCAATACTCAGGTGGACAATCTGGATGTCCGGGTTGGCATCGATCAAAGCTTGTATCGCATCCTGCTTTTCCTGTGTCAGAAAATCATTCGTTTCTGCACCGTTCTCGGCAATAACTACGCTCGAGGCAAATTTCTTGTCTGAATGACCGAGATGTGAAAGACCATGCGTAATGGTCTGGTCTGCATTCTCAAAAGAGGCCCAACTGTCACCGACCAACAGCACACGGTTCTCAGGAACCTCAACACATTGGGAAAATGAAATGCCATGCATAAAGCCAAGCAGGGCAATCAACATAAAAGATCTTTTCATGGAGTTTTTAATTTGAATGGCGATGAAATTAACGATAATGTAACAGTAGAACGAAACTGAAACTCCTCAAGGCACAGACTGTCATCTATTTTACATGCCGTTTAACGTAGCTGGCATCCAGTTCTGCTATTGATGAGCATCCTATCAATTGCATCACGCGTGTCATCTCATCACGTAGAATGTCGTAAACGCGGGTTACACCGGCCTCGCCACCAGCAGCCAATCCGTAGAGATAGGCGCGACCGATAAGACAGCCCTTGGCACCCAATGCAATCGCTTTGATGATGTCCGAACCACGGGTAATGCCACCATCCACCAACACTTCCACGTCTTTGCCAACTGCTGCCACCACTTCGGGGAGAATGTCCATTCCGGCAGGCGCTCCGTCCAGTTGGCGGCCACCGTGGTTCGAGAGGATAATGCCTGAAACACCGAGTTCAGCAGCTTTCACCGCATCTTCCACGCATTGAATTCCTTTGAGCATGAACTTGCCGTTCCATTGTTTCATCATGTCCTCGGGATCTTGCCAAGAAACATCTGCGCGGAACTGTGCATTGACCGTGTCTACCACTTTCAACGCATCGCCACCATGCGGAAGATGATCGACCATGTTGGCCATGCGCATCTTGGGCTTGGTGAGGAAATTGAAAAGCCATTCGGGTTTGCTCAATGCACCGAGTGCCGTGTTTTTTCTAAGTACCGCTGGCCGTCCGTGTCCGTTGCGCAGGTCGCGTTCACGCTTGCCCAACGAGGCAAGGTCTACGGCCAGCATCAATCCCTGATAATCTGCTTGGCGGCAACGCTCAATAAAATCGAGTACCATTTCACGGTTGTGCCACGCATAGATCTGAAAGAACAGCGGACCTTTTGATTCCTTCGCTACATCTTCGATGGAAGTAGTGGAAACCGTGCTGAGTGAATAGGCCGTTCCTGCCTTGTGTGTGGCGCGGACAACGGCTTTCTCACCTTCCCAATGGAACATGCGCGACATGCCCGTAGGTGCGCTGATAACTGGAAGTTCAACCGGAACACCTTGAATCGAAGTGGAAAGATCGATCTTGCTGACGTCTTTTAAGGTTCTTGGAACGAACTCGTATTTCTGAAACGATTCACGGTTCCAATCGAACGTGAGTTCATCTTCAGCGGAACCTTCCAAATAATCGAACATCACGGAAGGTAGTTTGGCTTTTGCCATGTCTCTCATCTCCAAAATGGAGAACACCTCGTTTATTTTTTTTGCCATGCGGCAAATTAGCCAAGAAATCGGAAGAGTTGTCTGTCAGAAATTGATGAGCGGTACACCTTTTCGGAATTCTGACTTCTTGCATTTGAAAATATAGGCGAGCGAAACTTCATGACTTCCTCCTGTATTGTTTGTCAGGGAAGAAACGGTGTAGTCGTACGAGTAACCCACTTTTACGCCATAACCTCGGTAACCGATCATGAAGATCACCGCATCCGGATTGGTGAAACTTGTTCTGTAGGCCACGCCAATACGCGCACCGTACGCCTCATAGGAAATGGACGGCAGTATTTGGTCGAAATCCTGTTGATGCAGGATGATGAAAGCCGGGGATATCTTTATCTGTTCGGTAATATTGAATTGGTAACTGATGTGTCCTGTCAGTTTTACGGGAAGTTTTGATGTTCCAGCAATACCTTCATCAGGCTGTGTAACATGTTGGGCTGAAAACCCGGTTACCAGCCCTTTCCATGTTAGCAGTAAACCTGTATTAAGATCGAAAAGGTTCTTTTGGTTCTTTGCCTGGTTCTGATCTGCAGGATAGAAACCATATCTCGGATCGATCAGATCTCCGAATGTCAGATTTCCAGTATTCAGCTTTCGGTATCCCCAGCCAAATTCAATTGCAGGACTGATGGCAAGTTGCTTATTGAACACACGAAAAACGGGAGCGTAGATCACGCTCAGACCATGTGACTCAAGCGTTTTCGCGGCATTGTCGTATTGATAGTTGATGCCGATTCCGTGGCGTTTGCCCAGCAACATATCGTAAGAGACATTGGCTGTTTGGTAATTGCCGGCAATACGCGGCCATTGATTTCGATAGGATGTGTGGATGGTCGGACAACCATTGTACCCCGCAAACGCAGGATTCAGATAGATGGGATTGCTGAAATACTGGGAGAAAGTCGCGTCTTGGGCATTTGTCCGAGAACAGCTAAGAACCAGAAATAGAATTACAAAGAATCTCATTGCCCGTAATCACAACGAGCAATTTACAGAAAATTATCAGGCAGCGGTTTTCTGACGTTGCTCCTGTAGTTCCTGCTGCATCTCCTTTACGGTCTTACCCGTTCCGTCTTCGCGCCATCCCGGAGGACCGAAAACGTACATGAAACGACCTTTCCAGGTTTTGGCCTCTTTCACATCGTTCCAGATGTTCACGTATTCGTGCGTAAGCACCGTAACAGGGTTGTAGGAATTAGGTGGATGAAGTACACCGTAGTTCACAGGCTTTTCATCGTCCTTATCTTTAAACGTACCGAACAATTTATCGAAGATGATGAGGTACCCCCCATGGTTCTTGTCAAGATATTCAACATCTGAAGAATGATGCACTTCGTGATGCTTGTGCAGGTTGAAGATCTTTTCCAAGAAACCCAACCGCGGCATCCATTGCACATGCAACTGATATTGCCAGAACGCTTCGATGGCCAAACAGGTCATGAGCATGATAGGGTGAAAACCCAACGCAGGGATCCACATATAGAAGAACGGTTTGTAAAACAACGTTACCCAACCATTTCTTACAGCCGTTCCCAAGTTGAAATGATCGGAAGAATGATGTACGATATGCGCGGCCCAGAGCACACGTACCTCATGATTGGCGCGATGCACCATGTAATAACTGAAGTCGTCCAGCACCTGGCAGATGAGCCAGATGTACCATGTGGTCAGTCCGAATGCCTGCCACCCGAACATGACATTCTCCCGAACACCGCTTTCACCGATCGGGTTGAATATGACGTAAACAATCGAAAAGAGTAGGAGAGAGAACGCCTTAGCAGCCGCAGCCAAAACAGCCGCTCCAATTCCCATGGTTCCGCTGGTTGCCAGATCTTTCCACTTATAGAGTTCAGGATTGTATTTGAGGCTGAAGATGATCTCCAGAATGATGAGTGCAATGAAGGCCGGACCTCCATAGATCATCAGTTCGGTAATGTGGTACTCGGTAGTGACGCGTTGGGCCTCTGCCAAAAGTTGGTCAAACATGCTAAGGTTTCGAATGGATAAACATCAAAGCCGCCAAGTTATGAATTGATTCATTTCCTTGGCGGCTTTGTGGATTCTAAAGTAAGGGTCGCTATTCCGTAAGCATCAATTTCTGAGTAACGGAAGCGCCATTCACGGTGATCTTCACCATGTACATGCCATGTTTCAGGTTCAGGCTTTTTGCATCGAACGTTTGTGAGTACATGCCATTTACGTTCTTCTGACCGGGCAGCGTGGCAATCCGCTTTCCAAGCATGTCCATCAGTTCAATGTTCACATCAGCACTTTCCAATAGATTGAAGTTGACGGTAAAGTTGCCGTTGGTCGGGTTCGGGTAAATACGAAGTCCCTCGATCGGTGCGGCCTCTTCAATTCCGGTCAATGTCTCACCTTCAATGAACTGGACTCCCAATACCATCATTTCATCGTCCGATGTGAGTCCCCAGTTTACAGGATCCGGTCCTGCTGTGTTCACAAACCCTGCTTCGTGGATAATGCCAAGACGCGGGTCGATCTCATATAGGTCATTGTCTGGGAAGTAACGGAAGGTCACCTCCGGCCCCGTTCTGTAATAGCCAGCGTCAAAACCTAATTCATAGCTGTAATTGCCATTGTAAAGTTGCTCACCCTTACTGCCGTCAGGATTTCGAACATAAGCATTGTACATGGTTCCGTACTTGTGCGTATGCGTATACAGGTTCCATACCTTCCACATGTGAGTGGCATTCTGGTCATCCGCAACCTGTGTGAAAATGTGTTCCTGATTGTCCTGTGGAATAGAAATATCCAGATCTGGGAACAGTTTGATCTGCATGTAATGCTGTGTGGTTCCCGCAGTTTGGGTGTATACATTCATGTACATATCGGTAGCAAGAATGCTGTCTGTACTTGAGTTTTTGATGTGAATGTTCATATCAAAAACTGTATGAGCAGGCCAGAAGTAGGCGGTGCCGGGAGGGAGGTCATAGTTCCATGCGCCAGGACCCGTGGCAATCGGATTCTTGATGTCCGCATGCGAGTTCTGTGCGCCAGGGTCGTAAGCATCCCGAAGTCCGTCCACATAAGCGGCATCTGCCCCCGGATTGAAAGAGTAGATCACGAAATGGTGGGTCTGTTGCGGCATGAAGGTTTCAACCTTGGTCACCTCAATTCCGGTTGCTATCTGCGGATCGAACTTCATGTAATATTCGTGTTCGCTCAAAGGTGGAACGAACAGGCGTCCCATATACATTTGGAATCCTTCGCCTTCGGCAGGAGCGGCATGGTCTGCATACGTATCGTTGATACCACCTTCGCGGTAATAGGTATTGATCAATGCCGTATCTACAACAGCACCTGTTTCGGGGGCACCGAAGATGATCCATTGTCTGATGAGTTCCACCTCATTATCTGCCAACTGACCACCACCATCGGGCATCGGAGCGCCTTCGGCAGGCGTTTCCAACGCCAGCACATCACTCAACCCGTGGGCTACCTTTCTTAGAAGAAAGCTGCGCGTAGGGTAACCGGGTTTGATGAGTTTATTGTTCTTGGCCGCTGCCGTAGGATTGAGAGGGTCGGCATTTACCAGATCGGCATACAGGTCAGATGCACTCTGATCCACATTGAACGTGGACGAGGTTCCATTATGGCAGCCATTGCCGCTACATCGGGTTTGAAGCATCTGGTGGATCATGGCGAAGGTCTCCTGTGCAGAAACACTTTTGAATGAGCCAGTTAACAAGAGTGCGAATAATAAATAGTACTTGTTCTTCATTTTATTTGGACAGTAAGATTTGGGGGACACGAAAATACAATGCGTGCATTTGAAAATCAATTTTTTTATTCCTTTGTCATTGTACTTACTTCAAGATCAATCAATACTGGCTTTTTTCGTGCCTTACTAAAAACCATTTCACAGATGAAAAAAAATCTACTTACCATCATTGTTTCTCTTCTAAGCGTATACTGCTTTGCCCAGCAGGACACCATTGCCAATGCGGGGTTTGAACAGTGGAATTTCAATCCGCAATATGACGACCCTGTCAACTGGACAACGTTGAATCCCCTTGCTTCGGCACTGGGTGCCCAATTAGCCTACAAAGCTGATGCCTCTGGAGAATACCATTCAGGTACTGCCGCCATTAAATTGGTAACAACCAGCGTCACGGGTATCGGCATCACTCCAGCCATTCTTACCAATGGAATGATCAATGTTCAGACCCAGAGCATCGAAGGAGGTTCTGCCATGAACTCGCGCCCCATGAGTTTTGGAGGTTGGTTCCGATTCGACCCCATAAGCACCGATACGGCATTCTTTAATGTACGTCTCACCAAATGGAACACCGTTATGAATAGTAGAGACAATATTGCTACTATCGACACGGTGATTACTGGCACATCCGGAGCTTTTGTAAACTTCGAACTTCCTTTCGAGTATTACAGTACCGAAACTCCTGATACGGTACTTCTTCTTTTTGGTTCAGGAACAAATACCGCTCCGCAGGAAGGTTCCGCTTTGTTTGTAGACGACCTTTACTATACGTATCCCCAAGGTATTGAGGACGCAACTGAGTTTGGTGTATCGGTTTTCCCAAACCCAGCGTTGAACACGATAAGAATTGGAAACGAGAATGGCCTTCGGTTCAGTCAGGCGCATATCTTTTCGATTGACGGCAAAATGGTCATGAACGAGTCCTTGGCAAACCGTGCTGCCACTATTGATGTTTCAGGTCTTACAACCGGTACCTATCTACTTCGATTGGAAACCATGGATGGACAACAGATGATCCAGAAATTCGTGAAGGAATAACTACCAATTGTATGCGAAAAAGAAAGGGCGGAGTTCACTGAACTCCGCCCTTTTCATTTTCATGCAGTAAGTTTTAGAAAGGGTATTTCCCTTCCTGTACCAAGTAGGTCACGATGTCTCTTCGAAGTGCTTTCGGGTTGATATCGTAGTGCTTCAGCAATTTCTTGATGAGGTAATTGGCACGTTTCTTTTCGCCACCCGTGGCGTAGCTGGCAACGGCATCGTGAGCTGCCTTGCGTACACGTCCCAACGCTTCATACAGATACACTTGCATCATCTTGCGCTGGATGGCCAATTTCGCCTTATCACCACCCATTGATTCGAGTTTGCGAACTTTCAATAGCGCTGAATCGCAAACGAACGCATCGGCAAGAATGTCTGCCAGATTCATCACGATCTCTTGCTCATCCACCATCGCTTTGCCAAGCTTTTTTCCAGCCGTACCAGAAAGGAAAAGGAAGGTATCCTTCATGGCCTGAACAATACGAGCTTCTTCCTCTGCTCCAGACTTTGTTCCAGAGAAGACGGAGGAAATGACGCGGCTCTGTACCTTCTTTCCAGCACCGATAAGGTCTATCTCCTTTGTTTTGAGCGCGCGCTTGGTCAACTCGGCAACCGATAGCATGCGGTTGATCTCGTTGGTGCCTTCGTAGATACGCGTGATACGAGCATCGCGATAGCCCATTTCAATACCTGCCTCGGCAGAATAGCCCATGCCGCCATAGATCTGCAACGCCTCATCGATCACAAATGCGGCATTCTCAGAACCTTTCACTTTCAGGATGGCACATTCGATGGCGTATTCGCGAATGGATTCCAGTTTACATTCCTGAATGGTCTTTCCAGCGGCTTTCAGTTCCTCGCGCTTCAGGTCAATGTTGCGGCCCACGCGGAAAACTCCAGCATCCACACAGAAAATGCGGGAGGCCATTTCGCCCAGTTTATGCTGCATGGCACCGAACTCCACAATGGGTGTTTCAAACTGCTTGCGCTCCTTGGCGTAGGTCAATGCCTGCTCCAATGCGAACTTGGCGCCTCCGTTTGTTCCTGCGGCCAATTTGATGCGGCCTGTGTTAAGGATGTTCAACGCGATGGAAAAACCTTCCTGACGCTTGCCCAGCAGGTTCTCTACAGGAACAGGACAATCCTCAAAGAATACCTGCACGGTGGAGGAACCTTTGATACCGAGTTTCTTTTCCTCTGCACCAATGGTGATGCCTCCGAATGCTTTCTCTACAATAAAGGCCGAAAGATTCTTATCGTCATCAATTTTGGCAAACACGATGAAGATGTCTGCAAAACCACCGTTGGTGATCCACATCTTCTGTCCATTCAGGATGTAGTGCGTGCCTTCCTTATTGAGGATGGCCTGCGACTTCCCGCTGTTGGCATCCGATCCTGCGGTAGGCTCGGTAAGGCAATAGCTTGCTTTTAGTTGTGCCGATGCAACCCCAGGAAGGTATTTGTCCTGCTGCTCCTTGGTGCCGTAGTAGACAATGGGCAAAGAGCCGATGGATGTCTGCGCACCGATGGTGGTGGCAAAGGAAAGCCCCAAGGCAATGGCCTCTGAGAAGATCAGTCCTGTGTTGAAATCGAGCCCCATGCCGCCATGCTCTTCTGAGATGGCCACACCGCAGAGACCGAGTTCTGCAGCCTTCTCCAGTTGTTTCACAATTTCTTCGCGGTCTTTCTCCGCTTCAAATTCGCGGCCGCGTTCCTTTATCGGGTTCTGGATCTCCTGAATACAGAAATCCTTTACCATATCTCCGATCATCACCTGCTCCTCGGTAAATTCCTCTCGGATGAAGATGTCTTTCGGGTTACCCTGCTCAATTAGAAATGAGCCTCCTTTTAATGTCATGGCTGAATGTATTTCCCGCAAAATTATTAAAAAAGCAATGCGTGCATTGTAAAGAGACTGGCGAGCGTAACGTGCTGAAAATCTTCATAGGCTCAACATCGGTCAATTGACATTCAATCACTTTTTGGAGTGACCGAAATCATCGGTTTCTGCTATGCCGCCATCCAATTTCGCTATTGAAAAAGTGAACAAGAGTACATGCCAAAAACCTCATGTTGCGCGCAAATTAATATCAATAAACAACCCTAAACACTTCGACAATGAAAAAGATCTTTACCCTATTAGCTGCATCCATGGCGATGCTTTGGACCAACGCACAGAACCCCACTGTAACGCTCAGTACGAGTACTGCGTGCGTAGGTGAGACCGTAACGGCTACACTTGTCAGCCCTGAATTGAATTTGGCAAGTTCTGCCACGGGCACCAATCAGCACAACGGTGTCATGTTCGATGTAGTTGGCGTTGAAGGAGCCGTCATCAAAGGTTTCCTTGTAAACGTGAATCAGGCCGACACGGACTTCGAAATTTACTACCGCACAGGTAGTTATGCTGGTTTTGAGAACAGCAGTGTAGGCTGGACGCTACTTGGAAGTTCTACAGGTATTGCCACGGGAACCGATGTCAACACGGGAATAGACCTCGACCTAACCATCCTTCCTGGGCAGACCTTGGGATTCTATATTACATGTACAGATGCGGTCAATCAATTTATTCAGTATGCCAATGGTACGGTAGAGGGTACGCAACTGGCAGCGAATGTGTATCTCACCATCAACTCAGGTGTTGGAAAGGCATACCCGTTTGCAGATACATTCACCCCGCGCGATTTTATCGGACAGGTCATTTATGAGCCTGTATTGACCAACATTACCTGGTCGGACAATGTGAGTACCGATGTTACCGCAGATTATACCATTAGCCGAAGCATGGGCATCATTGCTGCCGCAGATTACGGCAGTGCAACACACAAGGGAAGTACAATTCTAACGGTCAATGATTATAGGGTGGAAGCAACTGCAACACCAACCGTGCTCGGTTGGGATGAGGCCAGCACCATTACTACCACCGTGACCAAGACCACAGGGCTGGGAACCATGTTCACTGGCGGAAACAATCAGAACGGGGCCATGTTCGATGTGGCCGCAACAAACGCGCTGGTCATCAACGGTTTCTCAGTCTACCCGATGGCGCTCAGTTCTACAGCCGATGTACAAATATTCTACAAGACCGGCACGTTCGTTGGCTCTGAGACAAATTCGGGTGCTTGGACCAACGTTGGTTCTGCATCGGGTTTGGTAGAAGAGCAGGACAGTTACGTACCGCTTACATCTCCACTTGCATTGGCCCCCGGACAGACCATGGCGTTTTACATTACCCGAACTGATGGCGGTTACCTTAACTACACCAATACTACAGCGGTTGGGGATGTTGTGAATTCCGATGCCAACCTTACGGTCAGGTCGGGTACTGGAATGATCTATCCGTTCGATGGTGTTTATCCTGCACGTATGCTCAACACCATTGTGCATTACGAGGTAGAGAACCCCGCTGGCCTCAATTATGCATGGTCTCCCGGTGGAGAGGTTTCCGGTTCCATTGTGGTCACTCCGAATGCAGATGCCACTTACACCGTTACGGTGGATGATGGGTCTTGCGAAGCTACTGGAGATGTGAGCGTAACCATGGCATTGGGCATAGAGCATGAGCATGCAGCAACGGTGAATGTATATCCGAATCCGGCCAACGAGTTTGTAAACCTACGTGCCGAAACCCCGGTGAACATGCAGAACATCCTGCTGATGGATGCAAGTGGGAAAGTGGTCTTCCAGCATGCCCCGAACGGTGCATTCACAAACCTCACCATCCCTGTGGGGCAGTTGGCCCGTGGGCTTTACATTCTTAAGATGAATGTTGATGGACAAATAAGCACGCGCAAGGTCGAAGTAAGATAGACCGGGCGTTTAGAGAAGCAGTCCGTTGCAAGATGCTCCTGCGCTTGCAACGGGCTGCTTTTTAGGTGATATACGAATACGTCAAGAGGTGGGTCGTAGCAAATTGCTTTCTTCGTGGAATGACAATCACATCCACAGACATTCCAACGCTGGAGGAACTGAAAGACGTTTTTGACAAGCGTAGACCCTATTTTCACATCAAGAACGGCCGAACGGAGGGCGGTCTTTTCAAGTTCGATGTGAACGAATCGCTCGTTGCATCGGAAGACACTTTTGAGGAAGACCTGCTGCTCATCTCATTCCCAATTGCCTACATGGAGAACATCGGTCCGGTACTGGACCATTTCAATCTCAACCCCGATAAAGAGAACTTCTTGGAGCAATGCCGAGAGGTAATTGCGGTGGCAGAGAACCACCAGAACGAGTCGGGTGGGGGGAAGATGAGTTTCCAGAGCCTGTTCTACAACATTCCGGAGTCCATTCTGTCGGTGAATTACGATGCCATCATTGTGCTTTCCATCCATGTGTACGGCAAGCAGCAAGAGGCCAAGGATTACCGCATTGTGGGTTACATCCACGCCAATGAGTTCGATTTTGCCCCTTACGAGGATGAGACAAAGATCGAGAAGGGGTATTACTACAACATGCTTCGCGTTACCGAACATGCCGAGAACGGAGTGAAGATCTACCGAAGAAAGAAGATATTCTCGTTGATGTTCTCCATTCTGCACCATCTGGTGTACCAGAACGGGGTCAATTTCTGCTTTGCCTGCATGGGCAAGGAGAACAAGAGCATTAAGGATGCGCTGCACCGCAACACGCATCTGCATGGCGAATACTACGAGCGTTTGCCGTTTACCATGTATTCCAAAATAAACCGCCTGTATGGCAGCAAAAAGGAATACCAGAAGTTGGTGGACATAACCAACGATGAGCCACGATTGCGTAAGTATTACGAACAGATGCATGCCAAAATGAAGAAGTATCTGTTCTACAACCACCTTACGTTCGAAGCATTTCAGAAGCTGATGCTGAGCATGAAGGCCTACTCGCCCACAAGCGGGGTGTATGCGCATTTGGATGCCAGCGGGAACATTCTCAGCGCCAGCACGGCCATGAACTGGGGCGAGTTCCTCACATTCCAGATCGTGAATCCGAAAGGCGTGTTCATTCTGGCGCAGAAATCGGGCATCATGAAGCATTTCTTCAAACCCATGATGGGCATCGGGAAACCGGAACACTATAAGAAACTGCTCAAAGGGCTCTGCTACAAATACTGGAAAGAGTCGGGGGTAGGGGTCACTGTTATTTCCACTTCGGAGGGAGACGAGTACTACGACATCAACAAGAGCCTGTTGGATGACCAGTATGCCTACTTCATCATCTGCAACGATGAGCAGAAGTTACAGCAGTTCAAAAAGCGCTCGGAGGTGAACGGCCACCCGATGCTGTTTTTGGATCAGCCTATTATTTAGCGGTTAGCTATTAGCCTTTAGCTACTGGCAATGAGGAATTCTTGAGGCTTGTGGCCAATTGCTCACTCCTCAATATACAGCTTCCTGATCCGCTTCTTGGGGCCGGGGCAGAACTCGGTATGGCAGTTCATGCATTGGTCTACCATGTGGTTGAAGTTGAACACGCTGGCCGAATCGGATGCTTCCAGAGCCTTGATGGATGCGATGTAGTTCTGCGCAAAGGCATCGAACACGGGGCCACGAACCGTTGCGTCTGTTGGTATGGCGGAGTGAATCTCCTGATACTTACGTAACCCAGAGAGCTGTTTGCCGTCCACTACCAATTGCTTTAAGCTGTCGGATTCTGTGAACATATCACGCATCAGCAGGGCCAATTCCGAATCTCCGTTGGGATTCAGAGGTTTGGAACTGCTGCATTCCTGCCGTTGCTGGCAGGCAGCCATAGCAGACAGTACGATGAACAGAAGGGCTGCACGTGGCATGCCGCAAAGCTATGACATAAGAAGAACCTGCCAGTACTTCAACCTGTTGCCAAACCCCTCCTCATCTCTGGCTGTGACCCGTATCACAGGGGCGGGGAGAGGCGCACGTTACCTTTGTGGTGTAACCAAACCATTATCATTATGACATCTATTAAACTGACAGCAGATAAATTCAAGAGCGATATTTTCGATTATACCGCTTCCAAGGAATGGAAATACAAAGGGGAACGTCCCGCCATTATCGACTTCTATGCCGACTGGTGCGGCCCGTGTAAAATGGTGGCGCCCATTATGGAGGAACTGAGCACCGAGTATGCAGGTAAGGTGGACATCTACAAGGTAGATACCGAAGTAGAGCAGGAGCTATCGGCCGTGTTCGGAATCCGCAGCATACCCAGCATCCTCTTCATACCAACGGAAGGCATGCCCATGATGCAGCCCGGTGCGCTGCCCAAACCTGCCTTTAAGGAGGTGATCGAAAAGGAACTGCTGTAAAAGCCGAAATACATAAGGCGTATGTGAAAAGGAGCAAGGTGTCTTGCTCCTTTTTTGTTGGCGATCAATCGATCATCCTCCATCCGACCATGGACCATATTCAACCCACCCCTGCTCTGCGCGGAGCTTTCCTCTTCTCCGGCCTGCGGGGACAGAGGTGAGTTGGTAAGAGGAATTCCCGCTCAGGGTAACTTTGCGAATGATCATTTTGATCATTTGCCGATCATTTTAAAACCAGTATTTCATTCCCAAGAAAGCGGCCGTTCTCATCAAATCCATTGCGCATGCCCAGGCTGTAAGTTGCTTGTCGCTGTGCAGGTCCAGTAATTTGTAAATGCGGTCGAGGTGCGTATCAATGGTATGCCTGCTCTTGCCCAGCTCTTCGGCCATTTCCTTGCGCATCAGCCCCTTTACCGATAGGCCAATGATCCGCATCTGACACTCGGTAAGCTTTTTTCCGTCCACCATGTAGGTTGTCAAATTCAACGATGGTTGCAGTTCTTTTTCCATATTGAAGAATGTTGGTTGATAATGTTGAAAATCATGAACATGAAGTTATCTAAAAAAACAACATCGTATCAATGTATTTCTTGGCTTATTCAATCCAACGTTTTCCATTGAAATGAATGGATTGAAATGAATCCATTTGGCCTATTGTCTTTCAATAGAATACCCGATTGACAGGAACCGGACTGCCCGGCAACTTTACACCTCGTTCTTTTCATCATCGCCCCCGTTGGGTTCTTTGTGTAAGAGGTTTACTTCTAAGTCTACATAGAAGTGTTCCACTACTACAAAGAAGTGTACCGACATGAGACAGAAGCCAACGGAGGAGACAAAGAAGGGACTCATGGACAAGCCCGTTCGATTCACGGACAAGACGGTTCGATTCACGGACAAGACGGTTCAATTCCTGGACAAGCCCACGAAAGTCCCGCACAAGCCCGCGCTATTCACTGACAAGATTGCTGCTGATAGGAGGTAAGCTCCGAAAGATCAATGAGGTTATGGACACCTCCTATGTTTCATGATCGGGATTTCTGTCTATTTCGATTCTCGACCAGCCAACCGCTGTTGGCCTTCGCTAAGTAGGTGGTGTACTCCTTATGATTGGTGTTTTTGAAGATGGTTCGGGTTCCACCTTTTGTCACTTTGTTCTATCTTGTCGACCAGATAAACATTCTCTTTCAATCAACCAACAACCTCATGAAAAAGCTTACTTGCTTGGTTGCTCTACTGGCAACCGCCTCCGTCTCTTTTGCACAGGAAGACACCACCTTGCTCGAAGAAGTGGTGGACGTACAATCCGTTCTTGACAGCATCAACGGCAGTTTCACCTACAATTACGGCACCGTTGATCTGCTCGATGGTACGGCCACCATCACCGTGCCCGAGGGCTACAAGTTTTTGGATGCAGCGCAGAGCCAACACGTGCTTACCGACCTCTGGGGCAACCCGCCATCGGAATGCCTCGGACTCCTCTTTCCAGAAGAAGTATCGCCCATGAGCGAGAATTTCACCTATGCGGTGGAGGTGTCTTATTCCAAGGACGGTTACATTGATGACGATGATGCAGAGGACATCGACTATGACGACCTGCTGGAAGAGATGCAGAGCGACATGAAGGAGATCAACCCGCAACGCGTTGAGGCCGGATACCCGACCATTGAACTGGTGGGATGGGCCTCACCTCCGTTCTACGACAAGGAGAACAAGAAACTGCATTGGGCCAAGGAACTGAAGTTTGAGGATGAGGAGACCAACACGCTCAATTACAACATCCGCATCCTTGGCCGCTATGGTTACCTCAATATGAACGCTATAGGTGACATCAGCATTCTGCCGATGGTGCAGAACGACATTGACGACATTCTGGGCAGCGTGAGCTTTAACGAAGGGCACAGATACAGCAACTTCAACCCCGATATGGATGAGGTGGCTGCCTACGGCATTGGTGGTCTGATAGCCGGGAAGGTGCTGGCCAAGGCCGGTTTCTTCGCACTTCTGCTCAAGTTCTGGAAGATCATTGCCGTGGCCGTAGTAGGTGCTTTCGCCACATTGAAGAAGAAGATCTTTGGGTCTAACGACTGATATGCAAAGGCCAAGATTCAGTTGTATGCTATTGCTGCTTGTCATCTTGGCTTGTATGATAGGCAGTTGCGACCTGCTTCCAAAGAAGGGAGAAGAGCGGCTGGAAATGACCCTTGGCGTAAGCTCGCGGTCGGGCGGAAGTGGCAATTGTGCCGATGCTGTGGCCGAGGTCATTTCTGCCCGACTGAAACAGCTCGGAGTAGAAAGCAATGATGTTCAGATAAGAGTGGAGGGCTCACGGGTCCGCTTGAACCTCATTCATTTGACCGATGCGGACAGGACCGCCAAACTGGTTGGCCGACAAGGGAACATTGGTTTTTGGGAAACCTATGAGAACCAGGAGGTGTTCAGTTATTTGGAGGAGGCGAACAGGCAATTGCTTCGGTTGATTCCGAAGAAAGAAACTTCTGATGGCAATGACACGCCTGAAGGGTCACTTCTGGAGAAGTTCGGTACCGATACCACGGCCGGTGCAGATTCCCGTTCCATGTCGTTGATAGAGAAGAACAATCCGCTGTTTGTAAGTCTCTCGCCAGCAGCAAACGATAGCGGACTTTTTTCCGGACCGGTGGTAGGTTATACCAAGCAATCAGACACGGCCAAGGTAAGCGGGTACCTTCGAAAGAAGGAGATCGTGGCATTGTTTCCATCCGACCTCCGATTTCGGTAGACCGCAAAACCCTTTGATCCTGAGGAACCCGATCCGGTATATCAACTCGTTGCCATCAAAACAACGGCCGGAACCAATGGCCCGGCTTTGGACGGTTCCTGTGTGGCTGAAGCCGAAGTTGAGTTCGATGCGTTTGGGAAAATGCCCGGCATAAGCATGAGGATGAATGATGAAGGAGCACGGGAATGGATGATCCTGACGCGGAACAATATTCACCGTTCCATTGCGATCATCGAAGATGGTAAGGTGTATTCATTTCCCACCGTTCAGGGAGAAATAGCAGGTGGACATTCTTCCATTACAGGAAACTTTTCGCTGGCAGAGGCAGAGGATATGGCCAATGTGCTTTTATCGAAGGAACTGCCGTGTCCTGTAAAGGTCATCGACATGAGAATAAACCGACCACCGAAGGGACCCATCAACATCAATTGATGCGTAACATGTCTATGCTTTAGCTGCCTCTGCAGCGAAGTCATAGTTCATGTAGTCGGTCACGGTATTGTAAACCGTGTCGCGCTCAATGGGGTGGCGGCCCACCTCTTTTATCATGGCCACCAGTTGTTCGGTGGTCAGTGCGGGGTTCTGGTCTTCGGCCCCGGCCATGCTGTAGATCTTGGTGCTGTCGTCAATGGTGCCGTCAATGTCGTCCACGCCAAAGGCAAGGCTCATTTGCGCGGTCTGCTGCCCGATCATGGGCCAGTAGGCCTTTACGTGGCCGAAGTTGTCCATATAGATACGACCGATGGCATAATTGCGCAGGTCTTCAACGGTGCTCACCTCCGGGATGTGGCTCATCTGGTTGTCACCATTGCGGAACTTGAGCGGAATGAAGGTGTTGAATCCTCCAGTTTCGTCCTGTAGGTTTCGCAGGCGGTCCATGTGATCCACGCGGTGCTCGAATTTCTCGATGTGTCCATAAAGCATGGTGGCGTTGCTCGGCATGCCCAATTGGTGGGCGGTGCGGTGCATTTCCAGCCATTGCTCGCTGGTGCATTTGTCGTTGCATATTTCGGCACGGATGGCCTCATCAAAGATCTCGGCACCACCGCCTGGCAGCGAATCCTGCCCGTGGTCTTTCAGGATTTGAAGCCCTTCGCGGTAGCTCACCTTGGCCTTGCGGCACATGTATTCCAACTCCACGGCCGTAAATGCCTTTACGTGGATGTCGGGCCGTATCTCCTTCACCTTTTTTATCAGCGAAGCGAAATAATGAAGCCCCATTTTAGGATGCACGCCACCCACGATGTGCACTTCGGTAATGGGCTTGCCCTCGTAGTTCTTCACAATTTGCAGGATCTCATCCTCCGAAAGTTCCCAGCCCTCATTCTTCTGTTTCAGCAGGCGAGAGTAGGAGCAGAACTTGCAGTCGAACACGCAGATGTTGGTCGGTTCCACATGGAAGTTGCGGTTGAAGAACACCTTGTCTCCATGCATGCGCTCCTTGATGTGGTTGGCCAGCGAACCGAGGTAGCCCAGTTCGCCCTTCTCGTACAGAAAAACGCCCTCATCGAACGAGATGCGCTCCTTGTTCATCACCTTTTCGGCAATGGTCTTAAAGGGTTTGTCGAGGGTGCTGTTGAGAATGTGGTCGAGTCCGTTGGTGTTCATTTATCGGATAATGTTGAATTTGTGGGTGAGCAGTTCGCGCTGCGAGCGTATTTCGAGAACATACGTTCCGGCAGAAAGTTGCGATACATCCAAAGAAGTGGCCGCATGGCCGAGGCGCACATTGGCGCGATTCAGTATTTCCCTTCCCGAAAGATCGATGATGCGGATGTCGGCAAGCAGGTTCTCCCGCTGGTCGGATTGCACGAAAAGCGCATCGCTTACCGGGTTGGGGTAGACGTTGATGGAACTTTCCAATACGTGTTCCTCCAAGCCCAGCGGGCATTGGTTGAGCCCATTTGAATTCAAAAGCGATTGCCGCGGACCATTGATGGCCGCAAGCATCCGTGCCTTCTGTCCGTTGGTGAAAAAGAAGATGCACGGGTCGTCTCCGTAGTCCATGTAGTTGTTCACCATATCGCCATTGGGGCCGTTGCTGCATGTAATGTGTGGGAAAGAGACATCGCAATCGTAATTGGGCCCTTCGGTTATAGGTGTATCGGCCACGTTGTCATCGGCCGTGCAATTGATATTGTCTGTTCCTGTTCCCCAAGGGTGATCCAAATTGAAGTAATGACCGATCTCGTGCGTACTTGTTCTGCCTTTGTTGTAAGTGGATGATTGACTTGGACGACCGAAATACTTGTACCCGATAACCACTCCGTCAAGCGAGGCACTTACCCCTGGCTGGTAGGCATAGCCCAGAATACCGGAGCCTACATTGCAGACCCAGATGTTCATGTAGTCTGATGTTGGCCAAGGGTCGTGGCCACCGAGGGCGGTCTTTTTCACGTCATCCGAACCGTTCCAACTGCTAACATCTGTTTGGGTTCGGGTAATTCCGTTTGTTGCATAGCCGTTCGGGTCGCAGGTGGCCAAGGCAAACTGTATCTCGCAGTCGGCCACCAAGTTTGTCCACACACTCGGAACACCCGAAATGTCGGCATTCTGGCCTCTGTAGTCTTCATTGAGCACCTGAATCTGCGATTGGATCTGCGTGTCGGAGATGTTCTGTAACGGAGTGTTGTAAACCACATGCACTACTACGGGAATGGTCACCACATCGCGGTTCACATTCATCTGGTTCTCAGCTGTCCATCGGGCAGTAAATTCCTCAATTCCTTTACGTTTTTCTGCCAAGGATGGGTCGGCACCAAATAGCTCCTGCATCTTTTCCGATGTACCGCAATGGGCATTCTGAGCAACCGCACCAAGTGCGATGAATAGCATGAAGGCAATCGTAAAAGCTGTTTCTTTCATCCGAAAATGTTGCCTGCAAAGGTAAACGATAGCGTAGTGAACTAACGGATCAACGTTACCGTACCCCGTTTGCTGTAAGACTCTCCGCTTGCGGATACGAATCGAATGTAGTACGCGTAGGCTCCCTGATCGGCCTTGTCTCCGTTCCAACCCTGCTCGGGGTCGGTGGTCTCAAATATCTTTCCTCCCCAGCGGTTATATACTTGGAAGAGATAACTCTCATAATCCACATACACCGTTACAGGTTTGAAGATGTTGTTCACCCCTTCGGGCATGAACGCGTTGGGAATGAACACATTCGGTGTCTGGTGGGCACAGGCTTCGTTGGAGCGGCTGGTTTCCATAAAGACCACAGGGTCTGGCGGAGCCACCACGGGACCCACCGATGCTCCTACGCCTTGAACAGCCTCAATGTAGTAGCAGAAATTCCCATCTCCGGTAATGATCTCTACAACAGAATCCTTATAGGTCAGTTGGCTGGACGGAACCGTGGTCAGGTAGTCGAAAGGTCCACCCAGGCCTCCTATCTGTCGGTAGATATTGTATGAGGTCACACCTCCGATCCAACCTTCGTATTCGTTCCATTGCAGGTCGTTCGTGCGGTCCGCATTGGCCACGGCCTCCACATAAATTGTGCGCGACATGTTCATGGTATCAGCATATAGTTGGCAACTGTCCACTCCTATGATCTGGTAATAATAGCTGTGGTATTCTGGCCGCGCGCCTACATCGGTATACTGATAATAACGGGTTGCCGGGTCGAAAGGAATGAACCAAAGATATTTCATGGATTCAGGGTCGAGTCCACGCTGAATCTCCAACCCCTTGTAGCCAGAAGTGCTGTCAATGAAGATGTAGTCTTCCACTCCCGTATTTCCCGCCTGTACGGTGGTGTTGTAATTGTACTGGTAGTCTGGGCGTTTGGGGACGTAGATGACGAAACACGTATCACTCGAAGTACTCGTAATACGGGTTGGTGCGTTTTTCACAGCTCGGACGTAGTAGCAGTATTTCGAACTTTCCTGAAGATTCGTATGTGTGAAGGTTCTTACCGTGTCTGGAACGATACCCACCTTTACTTCAGGCTGACCGTCCAAAGACGCATATATCTCATATTGTTTTACGCCTTCTGGCCAATATCGATAAGGGTTCCATTGGAGTTCTACCGTCTTTTCGCAATGGACATAGTTCCCCTGAAGCCACATTGTCTCATGGTAATCTGTCTGATCCACACCAGAACCATAAGGTAAGCCCTCTTCATTGCAATTGTTTGTAGCTGTAACCTGATACCAGACCGGGCCATTTTGGGCAGCGGGGTTCGGGTCAGTCCAACATGTTGTATTATATCCCTGTACGGTTGTAAGCGGATTCCAAGTAAAATGGTTTGGGTTCCAATAGACGTTGTACTCTACCACATTCAGACTGGTGTTCGGAGGCCAGCATATGGTTACCAAACCAGTAACTGGGTCAACGGTTACAGAATCTATCGGTTGAGGGTCTGGCGTTGCCGGATTATTCAGAACATCACCTACCACATTGGAAACCGATGTGCAGGGAAGATTATCTGTCAACTCCACGCGGTAATTGACCTGTTCGTTGCACCAGATAACCGGGTCGGTATAACTCAGATTAAACGTAGTGGTGACCTCAGACCATGTGTTTGTAGGGTATTCCCGATACAGTTTGTAAAGTCCTTGCCCATTTCCATTGGAGGATGCCAGCGGAGGGGTAGCAACAGGTGTCCAACTCAACTCGGCCGTGGTTCCCGTGTTGTTCAGGGTGAGATAAATGGAAGAGATGGTGTCTACCGGAGCTTCCAAAACAGAATCGTTGCAGCCGGAACGTGTTCTGATGTAATAGTAGTTGGGACCTGACGTGGTAGGCGGAGTGGCGTTGGTGCCATCATGCACATACGTTCCCGAACTGATGTTGCTCACCGTACCTATTTCCTGAAAAGGCCCGTTGGGCGAGGTGCTGTGATAGATCACATACTCCACAAACGATTGCGGAACGTTATTGTCCACTACGGGTTCCCAACTCAGGGTGATATTGCCATTTGCATCCGTGCTTGCACAATGGAGCGTAGGGCTTTCAATAATAGGTTCTCCGATAACCGTTACCGCAACGTTAACCGTGGTAATGGCCCTTGCAGGGCAGAAATTGTCTTTGTATGTGAACAGGAAATTGTAGGTGTTGGTCAACTTTCCGCAATCATCAAAAATTCCAACATGGTCGCAGGTGGTCTGCCAATCGAAGGTTGTGGAGACGCTTCCGGTTCCTGAATATGGTGGGCTTACATTGGAAAGTGTGGCGCACGGAGCCACGCAACTGTTCGGTTGTCCGGTAACGCTGGCATCGAACTGCGAACCAGCTGCCGTAAAGTCGATGGTCTGAGGAACACCATTGATGAGGTCATTGTCCGTTGCCGTCAAAGTAAAACTCACGGGGTCGCCCGCTTGCACAGAAACCGAGAATCCAGAGGCTCCTGCGGGAGCAGACCATACCGGAGCAGCCACCTGCACCGGATTGTTGCCACTACAGGGAACGATGGTCACGTTCATCTCTCTGATAATGCGTGATATGCGCTGCCCGCATCGCCAGCCGTCAACGGCAATGACAACGGTCCATTTTCCTGTAACACTTGCAGATGAAGCATATTCTATCTGACCTGTGGTCGGGTCGATGGTTATCGGGTTGGGACCCGGCAAAGGCGATGTTGCGCTATAGCCCGATTCGTATGTTACAGGAACACCTTGGTCGCCAAGTGCTTGAACTAACTGATAGGAAAGAGAATCAAGGTCGGGGTCCACCGCGTTATTGTTGTACCGCATCTCATAGCCGGAACACAGGGCTGTAGTGGGCAGTTCGGCAAACTGAGGGCTTGAATCATAGCAGTTGCTAAGATCGTTGCCATTGTATGGGTACATGGTGGCAACGTAATACTGATTCACATTACTTGAGTTGACGATGTTGTCAACCGTTCCCCTGCAGCAGAGATTGTAGCTGAACTGATAACCATTGGCCGGTGGTGTTCCCGTCAATGTAACGGGGTCCGATTCAAATAACCATTCTTCAGCGGTCAGTTCACCGGTTCCCGGTGATGAGCAACTGACACCACAACTTGGGTCGGTACGGTCGATCGGGTATCCTGAAGCCAAGTGTAACGGAATGGTAAGACCGCCCGGATAATTGGAAACATTCAAATTTTGATTCGCGGTATTGACCGGTTGCTGCGTGCAATCGCGAAAAAGCCTTACACGGAAAATGAACGATCCGTTACCGAGACATTCCCATGTAATGTCGCCACTTTTTATATGAGATGCGGAAGTGTTCGTGTAGGCCGTGATGACCAGAATCGCCATCACCCAGAATGCGCTGAAAACTTTCTTGAAACCTCTCATCTGAACCGCCACAGACATAATGCGCTAAATTACCATTTATTGTCCGCTGCATTTGGGACTTTTAGCACGGTAACAGAACGCTTCGGTCATCCAAAAGTTGCTTCAATCTTGGAATTTGCTGCCTGCGGTCACCTGTACAAGGTCGTTCGGTTGAAGGTATTGGTTGGCAAGTTCGCGTAGCCGTTCGGATGTAATGGTCCGGATCTGCTTTACAAGGTCGTGATGGGCATCCATGCCAAGGCCGTACTGGATGTAGCCTTTCCACTTCTCCGAAATGTGGAACGGTCCGTCAATGCTCTTCAGCACAGAACCGAGCATGTAGTTTCGAACCAGTTCCAGTTCATGCAATGGAATCAGTTCCTTCCGCAGTCGCTCGATTTCGCGGTAGATCTCGGTAAGTGCCGGAGCGCAGACATCGGAGCCCACTTCTGTGGAAATGGTGAAGTACCCGCTGTGTTTCAAACTCACCATTCCCGCACGGATTCCGTACGTGTAGCCTTTGTCTTCACGAATATTGTCCATCAGTCTTGAGCCGAAATAGCCCCCAAGCACCGTTGATAGGATCTGCATACCTATGTAGTCGGGATGCGTACGGTTGAACAGCACGCGTCCGATCTTGATGGCGTTCTGAACCGCGCCTGCCTTTTCTACATGAAATGTGCGTTCATCCTGAGGAGAAACCGTCACCTCAGTACTCGGAATCGGTTGTCTTGATGTCTGTCCGAAATAGGTGTTCAACAGCTGGATGGTGTCTCCGTCAAGCTTTCCCGCAAGGAAAATGTACTTGATGCGGCCTTGAAGATTGGCTGCATGAAAATCCACAAGGTCGTTGCGGGTAACCGCTTCATAATCTTTGGAATATGCCGAGCGTCCGTACGGATGCCCTTCTCCGAAAAGTGCTGTGCCGAACACGCGAGCTGAGAGATAACCCACCTTCTCCTCATTCACCAACAGTTCCTGTTTGTGTTTAAGAAGGAAAGTCTCCAGGTCTCTTTCTGGGAAATTGGCCTCAGCGTATGTTTCTGCAAGCGTTCCAATGGTGTTTTTCAGATGCTTGCTCAACGTGTATAGCACCAATGAACCGTCATCGTGCCCGATCTCTGTTTGGAGGTGCGCACCATAAAAATCCATGTCTTCGGCAATTTCCTGTGCCGAGCGCTTCTCAGTTCCCTCGGTCAGCAACTTTACTGTGGAAGAAGCCACCAAGAGCTTATCGCTCGAAGCGGTTCCAGCATCAAATACCAGTTCTACTTTCAGCACTTCCTGTTCGCCCGCATCAATGCTGAAAACAGGGATTCCATTATCGAGGTGGCGCACCTTCGGCTCCATCAGGTCGATGCTCTCGATCTTGCCGAAATTCGGTTGTAGTGTTCTGTCAAGCATCGTTCTTCCGTTTGTAAATGAGGGTAGAGGAATTCTCCTTTGTCAGATACTGTTGCGCGATTTCTTGGAGGTCATTCGTGCTCACCTTCATATACTTCTCCATTTCCGAGTTTACACCATCGGCATCGCCAAGCAATTCATGGTAAGCAAGTCCAATGGCGCGGTTCAATAGGTTCATCTGCGAGAATTCGTGATTGGCCTCCACCTGATTTTTCACCTTTTCCAATTCCTTCTTGTCCACTTTCTGTTTTCGCAGGAGCTCGATCTCTTCCCAAATGGCAGCCTCGGCCTCTTCAATACTGTGCTGCTGCGAGATGTGTCCTGCAATGGTGAACAGGCTCGGATCGCGTTCGCCCATTACAAAGGCGTTTACAGAAGTGAAGATCCGTTTCTCCTTGATCAATCGTTGCTGCAGCCTGCTCGATTTTCCAGCAGAAAGCACATCCGATAGAAGATCCCACTTGCAGTAATCATCATCCGATTTCCCGCACATGTGAAACGAAATGTAGATCGCATCCAGCGGTACTGGTCGCTCCACTTCCAGTCGGTTGGCAGCTTTCTGAACAGGCTCCTTCGGAAGTTTCCGAATCGGTTTTTCACCTTTTGCAATGGGAGAGAACCACTTTTCTGCCAACACCTTTACTTGGTCGGTCTCCACGTTTCCTGCCACCACCATCACCGCATTCTTGGGTAGATAATGCTGTTGATAGAAGGCTTTCACATCAGCCATGGTGGCTTCCTCAATGTGCTTTTCCTCTTTGCCGATGGTGGCCCATTGATACGGATGCTTTTTGAATGCCAACGGCCGCATCAGTAGCCAAACATCGCCATAAGGCTGATTGAGATACCGTTGTCGGAATTCTTCCACCACCACGTTACGCTGCACCTCCAAGCTTTTTTCCGTGAATGCGAGATTGAGCATGCGGTCACTTTCCAGCCAAAAGGCCGTTTCGAGGTTCTGAACTGGAAGCGTGATGTAATAATTGGTGATGTCGGTGGAGGTGAAGGCGTTATTGGATCCGCCCGCCACCTGCAACGGAGAGTCGTACGATGGAATATTGACCGAGCCACCGAACATCAGATGTTCGAAAAGGTGCGCAAATCCCGTTCTGTCCGGGTTCTCATCGCGCGAGCCCACATC
The DNA here is from genome assembly GCA_016124845.1 of Flavobacteriales bacterium. Lineage (NCBI taxonomy): Bacteria > Pseudomonadati > Bacteroidota > Flavobacteriia > Flavobacteriales > Flavobacteriales bacterium. The sequence continues at coordinate 31,274 of WGMW01000009.1, read as the reverse complement.
ATACATGATGTTCAAACACGCCAACGGTGTGGTGGTGTCCTGATGAACGATAACCGTGAGTCCGTTATCAAGCACAAATCTGTCGAAATCGATTCTTCCCATGTGGGATGCAATGATACGCATTGCGGCACCAAATCATAAAGACTGTTAATGGTCTAATATTCAGGAACTACGGTGCGTTTCCAGCCAAACTCTAAATAAAACTTACATCATGGAAACACCCGTCACCAATTCAGAATCAAATCAGAACATGAGCGCATTCGATCGGTTCAACCGCTGGTTGAGCGGATCGGTCACCGTGCGCATTTTCAGCGTAGCCATCCTTGTGCTTTTGCTGATGATCCCCAACTCAATGATCCGCGATATTATCCGCGAGCGGAAACTGACCAGCGAAGATGCCGTCTCGGAGGTCAGCTCTAAATGGGGTTACGCACAGACGGTGGTCGGCCCTGTGCTTTCGGTTCCCTATCTCACTTATACCGAAGACAAGGAAGGCAATCGGACCTACACCAAATATTGGAGTCATTTTTTGCCGGATGACCTGAGCGTGAATGCAGAAGTGGCCAGCAATAAGCGTAAGCGAAGCATTTACGAAGTGGTGGTTTACACTTCCGATATGACGGTTTCCGGCAAGTTCAAGCGTCCCGATCCGGAACTGTTGAACATTCCTAAGAACATGTTCCTGCTAAACGAGGCCATCATCAGTATGGGAATTCCAGATATGCGCGGCATTGGCGAGAAGGTGAATTTGACCTTCGGTGATACGCTTGCCGAGTTCGGTCCGGGAATCCCCACCAGTGAGGTTTTTGCGCAGGGCATTTCTGCCCGAATGCCGATTGGCGATGGAGAGGAGTTTCCGTTCAAGATCGGTCTTGAGCTGCGTGGAAGCCGCTCATTGAGTTTCGTTCCCATTGGCCGCGCTACGCGGGTCGATCTGAGGTCGGATTGGCCGCATCCAAGTTTCAACGGGGCATTTCTCCCAGATCATGAAGTGACCGATCAAGGTTTCTCCGCCACTTGGAAGGTGCTCGACCTGAACAGGAATTTTCCACAACAGTGGAAAGGGCAGCGTACGGGTATTTACGATGCGGCATTCGGGTTTGAACTCTTTATGCCCAACGACCATTACCAGCAGAGCATGCGCTCCGCCAAGTATGCCATTCTGTTCATCTCGCTCACGTTCATGGTCTTCTTTTTCATGGAAACCATCAATAAGAAACGGATACATCCGATCCAGTACATTCTGGTGGGCTTGGCACTTTCGCTCTTCTTTGTCCTGATTCTTTCGCTCTCCGAGTTCATCGGCTTTAGCGGGGCCTATTTAATTGGTGCCATCGGAACAACCTTGCTGATCACCATCTACAGCTCGAACATGCTTACGAGTTTCAAGCTCACCGCATTTCTGGGCGGGCTGCTTACGGTGATGTACGGTTTCATTTACATCATTCTGCAATTGGAAGACACCGCCCTTTTGGTCGGAAGTATCGGACTTTTCCTCATCCTGGCCACCATCATGCTTTGGAGCAGAAAAGTGGATTGGTACCGTGGCATAAACGGTTAGCGATCTGTTTTTTAGAACGGAGACGGGAGGCTTCGGCCTCCCGTTTTCGTTTAGAAGATAATTTATTCGGCAGTTTGATCGGATTATTTTACTTTGTTCACCAATTATTCAATCAACCCCTATGTTCAAACATACTACTTCCCTGCTTGCATCGGTTATTTCCATTGCAGCCTTAACGCTCTTTTCGTTGAGCGAGGCACATGCTTCGCATGCTTTGGGAGCAGAACTTACTTATCAGTCTTTGGGAAATAACCAATACCTGCTGAGGCTTACCTTTTACCGCGATTGCGGAGGAACGGTGTCCATCGCAAGTGTCGGTCATACGATTGACATCAACTCAAGTTGCTACAATAGTTCCATAACCCTTCAGCTACAGGATCCACCGGTCTATGGACCTCCGTTCGATCAGTATTTGCAGGATTATGAGATCCCAATCTATTGTCAGGCATCAAACTGTGGTAATGGTAGTTTACCTGGCATTCAGGAGATCGTTTATGAGGGTACCGTGACCTTGCAGCCATGCAGCGATTACGTTTTCTCGTATTCGGAGAATGCACGTAGTGCAAGTATCCAAACAATTCAAAGCCCTGGTTCGGAAGATATTTACGTAGAGGCCTTTTTGAACAGCGTTGATGCACCGAACAACAGTTCGCCCCAGTTCGATCTTCCTGCACGTGGCATCATTTGCCTCAATCAGCCCAACACCATGATTCATACCGCTACGGACTATGATGGAGACATGCTGGTGTACAGCCTTTACACGCCTTTGACGGGTTCTAATTCTACCGTATCGTACGTTTCCGGTTATTCCTCTTCCAACCCGATAAACAATTCCAACCTCACATTCACCAACGGCATTTTGAACATCACACCTACAGAACAAGCTGTGGCCGTAATGGGTGTTATGGTGGAGGAATACCGAAATGGAGTGCTCATCGGAAGAGTGATGCGCGATTTTCAGGTCACGGTGGTCACTTCTTGCCCACAGAATCCGGATGGATTGTTTGAAACAAATTACCTTCCTGGTTTTGACGCTGACTCAATTGTCGTTTGTACCGAGGATACCATCTCCTTTGATATTTATTTGGGCAACACGCAGCAAGGACCCAATTATTATTTGAACGTTGGAAACCTTTCCGATTTTCAAGGTGCAACATTTGAGGTGGAACCTGATACGGCCAATCCAGGTTCGGTGATAGGTCATTTTACATGGGCTCCGAATCTGAGCAATATCAACACTCAGGCCTTAGTGTTTCAGGCTTACGATGATAACTGTCCTGTAGTGGGGTATTCAAACTTCACATTCACCTTCTACTTCAACAACATTATTGCTGATGTTACTCCGGAGTACAAGGGAATTGCATGCAATGACAGCACATTACTTACAGTGGCGTTGGATGGGGCAACGGGTCCTGTTACTTATGAATGGCAAGATGGAACTCAAACCGCGAGTTATTGGGCTCAGTCGGGCAACTTTTCAGTATTCGCCATGGATAGTTTAGGATGTTACGGAAATGACTTTTATGTGGTTTACGTGAACAATTATCCGATTGCGAGTATCGATGTACCGGATGTTTGCCAAAATGAAAGCATGGAGCCGGTGGATATGTCATTCAACTTCGCAGAGCAGGGAATTACGCCTTTGCAGCTTACCAATTGGAATTGGGATTTTGGCGATGGTCAGGGTACATCGACCGATACGTTACCACAGTATATGTATGCTGCCCCTGGAGATTATACCGTTACACTCATCTTGGAAAACGAAAATGGGTGCTTGGACACAGCGGAGGCGACTGTCACTGTTCATCCCTTGCCTGAATTTGATGCTACACCTTCTATAACCTGTATCGGTTTGCAGACGGATTTTGCCAATAATTCAACCATACAATCGGGTAATATTGTCAGTTGGTCGTGGGATTTTGGCGATGCTGGTGCTACTTCCGATCAGCAATCTCCTTCATACCAGTATCCTTCTGTAGGGGAGTATGAGGTGACACTTAGCGCTACAACTGACAAGGGCTGCGAATCTGATACGACATTTACCGCAGCGGTTGTTGAAACGGCAAGTGCCGCATTCAGTTATATTTCTGAACCACAATGCGACAACGAGAATTTCATACTCAAATTCACCAACGAGTCTGAAAATGCCGTGGCTTATCTATGGGATTTCGAAGTGGCAACCGATACATCCGAAAATCCAGTTTATGAGACGCCCAATGGATTCGGACCCAATGTAATGATGGTTGCATATGCATATCCAAATGAAGGGGAATGTTCGGACACTGCATGGCTTGATGTTTCTGAAATGTGGCTCGGAATCGATTTCGACACCATCAACGCAGGAAATATCATCACACCTAACGGTGATGGCTTCAATGATTGCTTGGCGCCTTTCTGGCACGAAGCCTACGCAGAATGCTACCGACTCCGCATCTGGGACCGTTGGGGCATGTTCATTTACGATTCCAACGATGTTGAGAACGGTTACTGCTGGCCGGGAACCGATCAAAAGGGACATCCTGTGTCCAACGGAACGTTCTATTTTGTTGCCGAGGTGAACTCCTATTCGCGCGCTGGCTATGTGACAGTTGCCAAATAGTGGAAAACAGAGGACAATTGTCCTGTTTATCAACAGTTCTGTTTGCCTAAAAGGCCTACTTTCGGCATTCCAAAAAGTAATAGCAGATGAACATTCATGAATATCAGGCTAAGGGCATTCTTAGCGGCTTCGGAGTTACCGTGCAACGCGGTAAAGTGGTTGACAAGGTGGAAGATGCAGTAAAGGCTGCGCAGGAACTTACCGATGAGACCGGCACAGGCTGGTATGTGGTAAAGGCGCAGATCCATGCTGGTGGTCGCGGTAAGGGAACCGTGAAAGAGACCGATTATCGCGGGGTTGTTCTTGCAAAAGGAATTGATAAAGTAGAAGAGACCGTGAAAGGAATCCTTGGCGGAACGCTTGTTACCAAGCAGACAGGCGAGAAAGGCAAGAAGGTGAACAAGGTTCTTATTGCGGAGGATGTTTACTATCCGGGCGATAGCGAGCCGGAGGAATTCTACATGAGCGTGTTGATGAACCGCGCCACGGGCAAGAACATGGTGATGTATTCTACCGAAGGTGGAATGGACATTGAGACCGTTGCCGAGGAAACCCCGCACTTGATCTTCAAGGAAGAGATCGATCCGGGTTTGGGATTGCAGCCTTTTCAGGCACGAAAGATCGCGTTCAACTTGGGGCTTTCAGGACAGGCATTTAAAGAGATGGTGAAGTTCGTTGGAGCGCTGTATCAGGCTTACGTTTCAAGCGACAGCAGCATGTTTGAGATCAATCCGGTTCTGAAAACATCAGACGATAAGATCTTGGCTGTGGATGCGAAAGTGACCTTGGACGGAAACGCATTGTACCGCCACAAGGATTACGCAGAAATGCGTGATGAGACCGAAGAAGATCCAACGGAAGTTGAGGCTGGTAAAGTGGGGTTGAACTACGTGAAACTGGACGGAAACGTTGGTTGCATGGTAAACGGTGCCGGTCTTGCAATGGCCACCATGGATATGATCAAGCTACTCGGTTTTGAGCCTGCCAATTTCTTGGATGTGGGCGGAACAGCCGATGCTGCCCGAGTGGAACAAGCATTCCGTATCATTCTTCAAGACCCGAACGTGAAAGCCATCTTGGTGAACATCTTCGGTGGTATTGTCCGTTGCGACCGTGTGGCGCAGGGAGTTGTAGATGCTTACAAGAACATGGGCGAAATTCATGTTCCGATCATTGTGCGACTGCAAGGAACCAATGCCGAAGAGGCCAAGCAGATCATCGACAACAGCGGCCTGAAAGTAATGTCGGCCATCGCACTGAAAGAAGCTGCTGAGAAAGTGCAGGAAGCGCTTTCTTAAATGCAGACCTCAGACCTCGTAGGTTTTCAAAAAACCTACGAGGTCTCAAAACCTTGAAGGTCTTTTGTTTGTCGGCCCCGCCAAAAGCGGGGCTTTTTCTTATCCAAGTAGTTCAATCCAACCTGTATATTCCACGGGATCTTCGCCTTCTATTTTCAGTTCAATGTAGTAGAGGTAAGAACCCGTTGGCATTGGATAGTCGTTGTAGGTGCCGTCCCATTTTCCTTCGCGATCATCGGTTTCAAAGATTTTGATTCCGTCAAGGGTTCTGATTTCCCAGTGAATGGTGTAGGGTTGAAAGTTGATTCCATCGTTTGTGGTGTAATAAACGGGAAACCAACTATCGTTAATTCCATTGTAATCTGGAGAAAACGCCACAGGGATATACATGTATCTGGCGCAATAGGCCAGCCTGACATAAAGTTCGGTAGTGTCGCCATTGATAAACCCTAAGCACTTAATTGCTTCATAACCATACGGGGCATTAGGGAGTTCCAATGGTTGTCCGCTTCCTAAGAATAACGCATAGGAGTAGTTGGCAAACCAATGCAAAGAGTCAAATGGTTGTGAACAGATCAGATTGAAATGATCAAAATCCTCCTGTCCGGAAAAACAAATGATGGAATCGGTTGCCGCATCAATTTCCTGCTTGGCGTAATACTGAGGGAGTTTTGGTTCGTCTTTGAAACATCCAGCTAAAAATGGGATTGCAAGTAAGAGGTACTTTTTCATCTGTTCCATGCTTTTATCTGGTAGCGGATGCCACCATCTACACTTGCCAATCCTCCGATCTTTTCCATGGTCGGGTTCAAATAAGATGAAACACCAAGCTGTATCACCAGATAGTCTTTCAACTGATATCCGGCACGGAAACTCCATCGGTTCAGGTCGGCCACGCCAATTTGCCCGTAGACCATGTCTTTGTATGTGATGGTGACATAACCTGAGAATAGTCCGAAGTTGTTTGTTGCCTTATTGATGTGAGGTTTGTCTGGGCCATTCGGGTAAAAGACACCGTAATATGTAATTATTTCTCCGACCAGTTCTGGAGAAATGGTTACATCATCTCCTACATTGAAATGGTATGCGGCTTTGAATTTATTTCTGACATCGCTGGTTCGTGGAGCACCAGCCAATGCCCACACACCACTAGGGCCTAACTGAACAGCATAGTCAAAGACAAATCGTTTCCAATAGTATCGAATGCCACCATTTAAGTAGGGAATGGCCATGTGATCCCAGCGCCTTGGTTCCCACGTTGAATAGATGAATCCTGATCTTGGATCGATCATATCTGGAAAAGTGAGTCGGTCTTGGTTGTTCAGTTTTGCAAGCTGCACACCAACCGAAAAACCCAAGATGAGATTATGGCCTTTGGGAAACTGTATGCGGAAGGAACGTGCCATCTGAATGCGATGGTAGGTGTGCTGCAATTCCTTCTCATAAGAATAGTACAGCCCCATGCCCCAGTTCTGTTTCGGTCCACCGAATGGAAGATCCACAAATGCCTCATGCCGCTGAAAGGCCAGTGTCAGATTTCCATCCTTGTTCGGAACGCCCATCGCCAGGTTCTTCATCCGATAGCGATAGGCCACGGCCAGTTTTCTATCAAATCCAGCCAACGCAGGATTGTCCACAAACGTCCATACCGAGCGGTTGTAGATCTTATCCTCCTGTGTGTAGTTCTTGGTTTCCCATTCGGGTTCAGGAACGGTGGTGGAATCTGTTGCGTTTTGTGCACAGACCGATCCAAAATAAAAGAGCAGTATGAAGGTTGCCCAACGCATCATCAATTACGATAAAGTTGAAGCCAGCCTTCCATTACTTTCGACTCATGTGTTTCAATGGTGGTGTATCTCACCCAATACCGATAAAGTCCTTCCGGTTGTGGTTTGCCCTCATAAGTTCCATCCCATGAGGCATTGATGTCACCTTTGTTGTCAAACAGAACTTTCCCATTTTCTGAACGAATCATCCAATCCATCTCGGAGATGCCATAATAGACAGGCGACCATCGATCATTCATACCATCCCCGTCAGGTTTAAAACCCGTTGGTATGTACAAGCTCTGAAAGCATGAAAGGACGGTGATATTAAAGGAAGAACTGTCACCATGGACATAATTCATCAGTATAATATTTCCCGTATCGGGCCATTCAATATTGTCGATGGCCAAAGTATCGTGAAGACTGTGAACATGGAAGTAATAACCATTTGTGTCAATCGGAATCCACCTGAAAGAGTCCACTTCTTCTCTTAAACCATTGATCAGTGAAAATTCCAGCCAATAGAAGCAAATGCTTGTATCTCCGTGTATAACTCCAACTGTGTTTGGAGGTTGGTGTTTATAGGAGGGACTTGGTATTTCCTTGACGCATCCTGGTAGTAAAAGTGCTGAAAGAAAGAAAGGGATTAGTTGTTTCATTTCTTTCTGGATTTAAGATTTTGAAAATGATACCGAAGTCCCCCTGACATGGAGGCTACGCCATACGTGTTGATGGCGTATTGGTTGAAATAGAAGGAACAGGAGTACACCGCACGGAAATTCCATAGCTGCAATCCCAGTTCTGTCTTGAATTGGCTGACATTGGGTGAAGAAAACTTCAGGAAGAATATGTTTTTCAGCATAACGACCAACGCGGGTTCCAGATACCACCTGAACCCGTCATATTCTGCGGTGAACGCTGCGGCAAATTGACCCGTGGCGCCATAATTCAAAGTATACATGGCATTGAGGTGATGAACAGGATGAAGGTCTTTCCCTGCAGCGGTCAATAAAGACCTGTCCTCGTACCTGAAAGCATATCCGAGAAATAGTCTTTTCCAATTGTAAATAAGACCAGCGGAGTATTCAGCCAACTGAAGAGAGTCTTGTTTCAAAAATTCCTGCGTAGGATAAACGAAACCGTATCTCGGATCGAGCATATCACCATATGCTGCAGCATCCGAGCCTCCTTTCAGCATTAGATAGCGTATTCCCGCGCCCAATATGAATTTGTGGTTGCGCAGATGAAAACGGTATGAATGTGCAATTTGAACTCGATGGTAGTCAGAAATAAGTCGCTGCCCTCCATTGTAACTGATATTGACCCCGATGTTTTTTCGTTTCCCTCCAAATGCGAAATCAATGATTGCGGTCTGATTCCAGAAGCCTGCCTTTTTTGTGTCATAGCCCTCCGGTACTTTCAAGTTCTGACCTTCATAGTAATAACCGAATTGCAATCGTCTATCAAAACCTGCAAACGCAGGGTTTTGCATGGCAGAGATCACACGTCCGTTCCAGGGCGTTTGAGGTAGTGGGTCATCATAACTTTTTAGAATGGGAATGGAATCTGTCACCTCCTGCCCAAAACAAGAGGCACTCAGCAATAGCCAAACCAAGACGTTCCACCGCATAGGTCTAAAAGTAAGAAAATAACAGAACGCTATCTTATTGTGAAATTGTGCTATTTCACAGGTTTTAGACCAATGACATCTTCCGCAAATCGGAAAGTTGCATCTTCCACGAGTTTCACGTCAGGGTTGCGAAGTGGATTGGTGAGTACGTGCGCACCAACGGGAAATTCCACCATGCGTTTTTGGCTTTCGGGTGTTCCCAGTTCAGGCATCATCAGGCGCATGGCCTCTACCGAAACCACGCTGTCCTGCGCGGATGCGTCTTTGAAATACGCACCCACAAAAATGGGCTGCTTTACGTGCGAAAATGTTTCTTCGGTCATTGTGTGGTCGATCAGCGAACGCAGCGCCACCAATCCTTCCAAACGATACTTGGTCTGCCAATACTTTTTGAATTCTTCGGGAGCTTCATACTGCCGGAAATCGCTTCCATTGATCAAACGCGCCAGTTGAAGTCCCCACGGTTGGGTCAGCACCTGCGAGGTCTGATCGAAGATGTCGATGTTGGGCGAGTAGCAGATCAGCGCGTCAATTTCGGGGTCGTGTGCGGCAAGGTAAATTGCAAGCGTTCCACCTGTCGAACAGCTCATCACGATCACTTTCTGTCCGATCTTCTTGCCAACGGCAATGGCTTCTTTGGCCGATTGCAGATAGTTTTCGGGTGTCAGGTCGATCAACGGTTCGGTAGTGTCCAATCCGTGGCCGTACAACCGAGGCAGATACAGGTTGCAGCCGTATCGTTGGGCAAATGCCCGATGAACGGGATTTCCTTCTTCGCCCGAAGCGGTAAAACCATGCAGATAAACCACAGCATAGTCGGTCACCGAAACCGAATCATTGTACCATTCGATCTTGGCTTCATTGCTGGGTTTCAGAGTTTGGAAACCACTTTCACGATACGCCAGCCAGCCATCCAACGAATCCAACGGAATGGAAATGGAGGTTGGAGTAGGGTTGAGGTGAGATTCGGGCGGCTTGGGGCCGAGCATGAAGGCCACGGAAATTGCAATGACCAGGACCAGTGCCGTGTATGCAGCTTTTTTCATTCAGAGTTTCATCTTTTCAGGATGCTGACGTGTTTCGAAAACGGTGAGAACAAACACTTCGGTCTCTGTAAATCGATATAGGATCTTGTAATTGTCCTGAACCAAGTATCGTATTTCGAAATTAGAACGTGTCTCAGTTTGTATTCCGCCACTTCCGGGTCGGGTTATCAATTGCATTTCGCGGTCAAATATCCTGAGCAGTTGTTTGGTAGCCTGAATTTCGGAGTCCAATGAAATGAACTCCTTGATGTCTTGCAGGTCATCAATGGCGCGTTCGGTCCAAATGATTCTGCGAGATGCCATTAAAGGCCAAGTTTTTTCTTTGCTTCATCGGTGGAGTAGACTCTTCCATTCGCAATGTCATCCTCAGCTTTTCGGAGACGTTCATTCAGTTCCTCAACCGTCATTGGTTTAAGGTCGCTTTCTGGGTAGCGCGCACGTGTTGAACTCATCAGTTCGGCTACTTTTTGCAGCAGTTGTTCATCCTCCGTTCGGATGAGTTTTTCAATGATGCTGTATTTCAATTGTGCAACGTCCATGATTCAAATTTAGCGAAAGACCATCAAGGTTTTCAAAACCGTGGAGATCTTGAAGCTATCGGGTGCTTTTCACATCCAACGCATCGCGCACGCCATTTCCCACTAAGGTAAACGCAAGTACCATCAATAGAATGGCCGTTCCGGGAATGAGCGCCAGATACGCCTTGTCCATAATGATGTAGCCGTAATGGTCTTTGATCATGGCTCCCCAACTCGGAATAGGTGGCTGCGCACCGATGCCGAGGAAGCTCAGACCTGCCTCGATCAGAATGGCCGAAGCAAAATTCGCAGCCGAAATGACAATGACAGGTCCGAGAATATTCGGCAGAATATGCCGCACAATTGTTCTGAAACCAGAGAAACCGAGCGCACGGCAGGCTTCCACAAATTCCTTCTCGCGGATGCTGAGTATCTGTCCACGGACGATACGCGCCACCTCTACCCACATGGCCATTCCAACCGCCACGAAGACCTGCCAGAATCCTTTTCCCATTGCCAGCGTGATAGCGATGACCAGAAGCAATAGCGGAATACTCCAGACCACCGTTACGAACCACATTACCACATTATCAATCCAGCCACGGAAAAATCCTGCCAATGAACCCATCAGAATTCCGATGAGCAAGGAGATGGCCACGGCCACAAATCCGATGCTGAGCGAGATGCGTGTTCCGAGGATCATGCGGCTAAGCAGGTCGCGACCAAACCGGTCGGTGCCCAGCCAGAATGTTTTGGTTTCGATGAGTTCTTTCTCCACTTCTTCAGGTGATTTTCCTTCTGATGAAAGCGATGCGAAGGAATACTTCACCATTTCACCATCATTCGATGTATCGCCTGTGTAGCGTTCAATGACCAGCGTATCCGCAGAAAAAGAATGACTGAAAATGGGGACCCAAGAATAGTTTTCCTGTTTGCCTACCAGCAGTTTTTCGCTGAATCCATCTTCGGAAACAACGGTTCTCGGAACTTTCAAAAAAGTGAAAGTTGAACCAGGCTTTTTGGCGGCCAACTCAATGATCTGTCGGTTGGCGTGCGGGCTTCCATCTGGTGTGATCAGCGGGCCAAGCGTTGCAAGCATCACGGCCACAAGAATCACCACCGAACCGAAAATGGCCGCAGCATCCTTCTTGAATCTGCGCCAAGCCAATTGCCCGAGTGACGTTCCTTTATTCATTGTTTATTGCACAGAGAACTTTTGAGAAACAGAGATGCACAGAGTTTTCGAATTTCTCCATTTCGAATTTCATGCTTTCATCTTTCCCATTTATTACAAATGAGTACGAATATGCGAATGTTTTGAATCCCAGAGTTCACAGATTGTCGCCTTCTCTATTCACCCGTGCTTCAGCTTCCCCCTTTGGGGGTCAGGGGGTTTTTATCGTTCGTCCTTTCCAAACATAGCTGCGCACATTTCCAAAAATGCCAAGAAATGTGACGTACACGGCAACGAATATTTCCGTGACCAGAATATTGGCGATGCCGCAATGCGGTTGCAGGTCGCGGCTCACAGTTCTCGTAAGTACGAGGTCAAGGATGGTTTTGGCGAACAGAACCCACATGAGTCTGTCTGCCCAATAAGAACCGAACGCGGCAATGATGGAAATGAATGAAATGAAGGCGACCAGATTGGCGAAGTAGGTGATGATAGCGGTTCCTTTCACCAACAGATTCGTATAGCCGCTTCGCTTGGAAAGCCACCGCTTACGCTGTTGCCAAAAACTTGAAAATGTGGGTTGTGCTTTGGTCAGAACAGCCGATTCGTAATGCTTCACAAACCGAACCGAATCGGGCCACTTTTCGCTGAACTGAAGCATGGTGAACACATCATCGCCCGAAGGGTTTTCTGAACTCACGTAACCACCGATTTCTTCAAAGGAACTTTTGTCGAAGAACAGGTTGGCGCCATTGGCCATGATCGGTTTTTGATGCGAAGCGAAACCACCTGTCAGTCCCATAATGGCCAACATTTCCATGGCCTGCGATTGTTGCAGAACGGTTCTGTCGGATTGAAAAACAATGGGTCCCAAAAGCATTTTGGTCTGGTCTTTCTCCCAATGCGATGTCATGGTAATGAGCCATTCGGAGGGAACGCGGCAATCGGCATCTACTGTAGCAATGGTTTCGAATTTGGCTTCGCGAATGCCTTTCTGCAATGCAGATTTTTTGCCTTCGCCATCTTGGTTTGAAAGCACTTTCAGATTCGGGAACTCGGCTTTCAGTGATTCCGCAATGGAAAGCGTGTCATCTTCCGAATGGTCGTCAATTACAATGAGTTCGAACAGTTCGTTCGGATAACTCTGGTTGAAAATGTCGCGGATAACGGTTTCTATGTTTTCGGCTTCATTGCGTGCCGCAACAAGAATGCTCACGCCAAGCCAAGCTGGTTTTTCATCTTCCACTTTCATCTTCTTCCAGCCCGAAATGGCGTAGATGATCATGGCCGAGTACAGCACCATCACCGTTACTGCGAATCCGAAAAGAAGATACCAGAGCCACGCCATCAGTCAGCTTTTCGGAAGAAACGCAGTTGGAAAATGAACACCACACCGATCAATGCGGGCACCGCCAGATTGATGAGCCAAAGCATGGAGCTTGCCAAGAAAATGCTCTTCACATTCGTGGAAAGCATCCCCAAAAAGTAAACCGAAATGGAGCCGCGCACACCCAATTCGGTAATGGCGATGGTCGGCACCGCTGTCATCACGAAGTAGGTCATCGAGATCATCATCATCGCATTGGCGTAGCTGATTTCCACATCGAACAACTTCAAAAGCAGAAAGAACTGAAACGTGAAGATGAGGTAACGCCCCAAGCTGGCGAGGAAAACCTTCCAAAGTGTGGAGGAACTGTGATGCTCAAAAACGCCCGCGTAGTGGCGATATTTTTGGGGAATCGGTAGCCAGTTGATGATGGTGGTCAGCAGCCGCGTGTTAAGGAAAAGAACAACCAGTAGCACGCAAAGTCCGAACATGAGGATGGCGATGAGATTGTACTGCATGGGTGTGATCGGCCCGAGACCTACGTACTCTGGTAAGAAGAAGATGGTGGCGAGAATTCCTGTAACGAGCGTGACCACCAGTTGCGCATAACTTCCGACAATGGTGAGCAGCGCGGCATCGATGCGGTCGGCTTTCTGCAGGTGAAAGATGCGGCCACCGTATTCTCCAACACGGTTGGGAGTGAAGATGGCAATGGTGATTCCTGAGAAGATGGCTTTCAGCGATTTCCAAAGCGAGATTTTCTCTAAATAACTTACCAACAACCGCCACTTGAAGGCTTCCAGAACCCAGTTCAGCATCATCAATGCAATAAGAAGAATCAACTGGGGCAGGTTTTCGGTAAGAACGCTGATTCCCGAACTGAGCTTGGCGTCCTGATCTTTGAGCTGCACCTCGCGGTAGATGAACCACAGCGCAACAAACGCAATAACGACCTTGATGAAAAGCCCGATGTTGCGCTTGCGGAAAATGCCCTTGCTCATAAATGCAAAGAACGCAAATTCCCCTCCTTGCGTGAGGTTCGGGGGGCGTAAACAAAAAAGGATGAGGCCGACCTCATCCTTTCTGTAAGTGTATGTGCTTGAATTATCTGCTTGAAAGCGGCTGGTAAGGACGCTCATTCTCGCCAGTATAGATCTGACGCGGACGACCGATCGGCTCTTTGTTCGCCATCATTTCCTTCCATTGAGCGATCCAGCCTGGTAGACGTCCCATCGCAAACATCACCGTGAACATCTCCGTTGGAATTCCGATTGCCTTGTAGATGATTCCTGAGTAGAAATCAACGTTCGGGTACAGGTTTCTTGACTTGAAGTAATCATCGTTCAAGGCCACTTCCTCCAATTGTTTGGCAAGATCAAGAATCGGGTCGTTGATGCCCAGTTTCTCCAACACGTCATCACACGATTTCTTGATGATGGTAGCGCGTGGGTCGAAGTTCTTGTACACGCGGTGACCGAAGCCCATGATTCGGAACGGATCGTCCTTGTCTTTCGCTTTATCGATCCACTTTTGCATGCCACCGCCATCAGCTTGGATGTTCTCCAACATTTCGATAACCGCTTGGTTTGCTCCACCGTGAAGCGGTCCCCAAAGGGCAGAAACACCTGCTGCGATAGACGCATAAAGGTTCGCTCTTGAAGAACCAACGATTCTTACGGTTGAAGTAGAACAGTTCTGCTCGTGATCGGCATGAAGGATCAACAGTTGATCCAGTGCTTTCACTACAACCGGGTCTGGTTCGTAGTCTTCTGTTGGTACAGAGAACATCATGTTCAGGAAGTTCTCCGTGTAATTGTATTTGTTTCTTGGATAAACAACCGGATGACCGACCGAATTTTTGTGAGACCAAGCAGCAATGGTGCTGATCTTGGCGATCAATCTGATAATGGTGAGATCCACTTTTTCATCCTCACGGTCTGGATCCAGACTTTCCGGATAGAACGTTGAAAGTGAGATCAGATTCGAAGCAAGAACTCCCATTGGATGCGCCTTGCGAGGGAACGCCTCGAAGAACTCCTTCATATCTTCATGAATGAGTGTGTGGCGCGTGATCTTCTCACTCCAAGCCGTGAACTCGGCCTTGCTTGGCAATTCACCATAGATCAACAGGTAAGCAACTTCCAAAAACGTTGACTTCTCAGCCAACTGCTCGATCGGATAGCCACGGTATCGCAAAATCCCCTTTTCACCATCAAGGAAAGTGATGGCACTACTTGTAGCACCTGTGTTCTTGTATCCGCTATCGAATGTGATCAGCCCGGTCTGGTCACGCAGTTTACGGATGTCGATTCCTTTTTCGTTTTCCGTCCCGGTGACAACGGGAAGTTCTATCACTTGATCTCCTACGCGAATCTCGGCTGTCTCACTCATTTTTGTTGTGTAAAAAGGTTTTGGTTTTGCTTGCGCGATTATACAAAAAATTCAATCATTCAATTTGTCTGAAAACTTACGGCAGCCCTTGATTTCTGTACCTGTTGCCGCAATGTTCAGCTGGCCAGTTAAACTATAATTCCCATCAATGGTTACAACGAAAAAAGACGCTGATCGTTCAGCGCCTTTTCAGATTACTTCGATGCGATCAATGCGGAGGTCCGCCCGGAATTTTAGTGCGGTCTTTGGCGCGGTGCAACAATTCTCTCCTGAAGCCATGCTCGGCTGCATAAAGTTTCGCCACCTTTTTAATAGGTAGAATCTTCTTGAAACGCTCGTTGTATTCCTTTTTCAGGTCGAGTTCCTGTTGCTCCAAAACCAGTTCCTGATCAATGGTCTTTGATAGATCGTCATCGCTCAACGAATCAAAATTCTGCTTCGCCTCGGAGCGGTTGTCCCGCTGCTGCTTTCGAAGTTCGCGCATCTTGTCATCCAATTCATTATATACTGGCCAGAACTGCTGCGCTTCCTCTGGCGTGAGGCTCAGCTTTTCTGTCAGGTAAGCCACTTTCAAGGCTTCCAATCTCTCTCGTTTAGACGGATCCAGTTCTTCCTGCGCCATTGCAAACCAAATCGAACTCAGTATCAGCAATCCGCTTAAAATCAATAGCTTTTTCATCTCAGATCTCTATTTCGTTCATGATCGTGTTCAATTCCACGTCTTCCTCTGTTTCCAAATATTCGATGATGTCATCATCGGTCAATTTGCTTTCGTTCATTGCCACCTGATGGTAGTCAATCAATTCGTAACTCACTAATTCCGAAGGTTGCAGATCAGCATAAGTTGCCAATTCTTCAACTGTCAGTGAAGCCAGAACGGTGTCAAAATCAGGCGTATCGTTAGCCGTTGGCGGAATGAAAAACCACGCGGCCAAAGCAACAGCCGCAACTCCAATGGAAGGTGGCAGAAATTTCATCCAAACCGACCAACCAGCTTTTACTGGCCGTTCCGAATTCCGAACGCTTTCCATCACGCGAGGCGTGAGGTTTTCGAAATAACCTTCCGGTGTTTTGAAAGCATTCCGCTTGAGCTCCTGCTCCGAAATTCCCTCAATGTTCAACTTGGGTTCGTTATGGTTGTCTGTGGTTTTCATCACGTTGCATTGACAATTGTCTTTCTAAAAGGTTTAATCCTGCCAGAGTCGTCAACTTTCCAAAAGTTGACGACTCTCTAAAACTGCTGTTTCATGTACGCCTCAATTTTCTTGACGGCATGATGGTACGAAGCTTTCAGCGCGCCCACCGAAGTACCTGTGACCTCCGCCATGTCCTCATACTTCATCTCATCAAAATACTTCATGTTGAAGACCATTCGTTGCTTGGTCGGCAAGGTGAGAATTGCTTTCTGCAACTTCATTTGAATGGCATCTCCACTCAATTGCGGGTCGGCTTCCAACTTGCTGGAAAGTGCATGCGAGACATCATCCAACGAAACGAAAATGTTGCGCCTTTTGCTCTTCAGAAAACTGATGCTTTCGTTGGTCGCAATCCGATACAGCCAAGTATAAAGTTGACTGTCCTCGCGAAATCGTTCCAGATTTTTGAATGCCTTGATGAAGGTGTTCTGCAGCACGTCATCCGCGTCATCATGGTCGATGACGATTCTGCGGATGTGCCAATAAAGCCGTTCCTGATAGTGGTTGACCAGCTCACTGAAGGCCAAATTCCGAGACGAAGGGTCTCTGAATTGCTCCAACAGTCGTTTGTCCGCACTTTCGGTCATCTGCAATTTTCGTGTTGAAGCGAAATACTTTCAGTAGCCACAGAAACACAGAAAACACAGAGGGTTTCGCTGAAAAGTATTCCTCTCTTTTTGTTCTGTGTAAATCTGTGTTTCTGTGGCTAAATCATGCGAAGCATGTCACTTTCTCGCGATGACCTTCAATGCTGCTTCAACGATGCTTTCTGTACTCAGTCCGTACTTCTCCAACAGTTGCTCAGGAGTTCCACTTTCCCCGAAGCTGTCGTTCACTGCCACCATTTCCATCGGTGCCGGACCGTTCAAAGCCAACGTTTGCGCCACACCGTCACCGAGGCCACCGTTGCGTTGGTGTTCTTCGGCCGTCACCGCACATCCTGTTTTGTTAACGGAAGCTAAGATGGCGTCCACGTCCAAAGGTTTAATCGTGTGGATGTTAATGATTTCTGCGCTCACGCCTTTATCCGCCAGAATGGCCTGAGCCTCAACCGCTTTCCATACTAAATGACCTGTTGCAAAAATGCTCACATCTGTTCCTTCGCTGATTTTCCAAGCCTTTCCGATCTCGAATTTCTGATTGTCAGGAGTGAAGTTCGGAACCTTGGGCCGACCGAAACGCAGATAAACGGGGCCTTCGTGTTCAGCAATGGCGAGTGTAGCGGCTTTCGTCTGGTTGTAATCGCAAGGATTGATGACCACCATTCCTGGAAGCATTTTCATCAGGCCAAGGTCCTCAAGAATCTGGTGTGTGGCACCGTCTTCTCCCAACGTTAAACCTGCGTGCGATGCACAGATCTTCACATTCTTACCAGAGTAAGCAATGGTCTGACGGATCTGGTCGTAAACGCGACCTGTACTGAAATTGGCGAACGTTCCCGTGAACGGGATTTTCCCACCGATGGTCATTCCTGCCGCAATGCTCATCATGTTAGCCTCGGCAATTCCAACTTGGAAAAAACGGTCTGGGAAATCCTTTTGGAAAGCATCCATTTTCAACGAGCCGGTAAGGTCAGCGCAGAGGGCTACCACTTGGTCGTTGTTCTTTCCCAGTTCATGAAGTCCAGCTCCAAATCCAGAGCGTGTGTCGCGGTCTTCGGTCAGTTTTTCTATTACCATGATGAGTTATGTTTTTTAGCCACAGAGGCACAGAATGCACAGAAGGTTTTCACAGAGAAATGCAGCAATGTATTCATTAAAGAGTAAGTCGCTTTATACCAAGTGTTGTTCTACCGAAATTCAATATCAGACCAACTTTGCAGTTGGAGCATTTTAGGTAATTGAGGGTTTGTGAAATGTCTTCGTTGGCAATGTCTGATTTCGCCTTTATTTCAAGGATCACATTTTCAAATACTACAAAATCCGCATAGAAACAATGAGGTAGAATCTCGTTCTTGTACACAACAGGATATTCTTTTTCTCTTTCGAAGAACACGTTTCTCTGTCTGAATTCCAGTTCTAAGGCATCCTTGTAAACAATCTCAAGAAAACCAGCACCAAGACTTTTGTGAACTTCTATTCCTGAACCGATGATGATGTCGGTCTCCTTTTGAAGGGGAAAGTCTTTCTCTGAGTATTTCATGACATGATTTTAGCCACAGAAACACAGATTTCCACAGAAAAATCGAGATTTTCCATTCTGTGAAAACCTCTGTGCATTCTGTGTCTCTGTGGCTTATCAAAAGTGTTCATCATCTCAATTCAACCAATTGTGATTTGCCAGAGAAAATTGTGAAATCCTGATCAATTGTGTAGAAAGCGCGCTTCGAACCCGTAGGTCGGAACACCACTTTGTAGCTTCCAGGTTGAAGCGGAATACTTTCTGAAGTAAGTTCGGGGTCGAGCGAATAAATCCAGTTCAGGGAGTTTCCATCCTTCACGAAAACATCACCAACACCTTTGGATTTACGCATAATGTGAACCATGCCTGGTTGCGGAATTTCCACGGTGGTGGTATGGCTTTGCGCCACGTTCACTCCCGAAACATACATCCTTGGTAATGTCAGGATTTCAAGGTCGTAGGTGCCAACCAAATAGCGTTGCTTCCTACCGACCTTTTGCATCGTTAGCGTGTTCATATCGCCTCCTTTTCGCACAATGGCCTGAAGGTTTTCGTAATCGTGCTTGCCTTGCACTTTCATGATGAGGTCGCCCTGAGGTGCATCCACCGCAATGATGTTGTGAATGCCCGGAGTCAGTTCGATGCTGTCCTTAAACACGGGTGGAACCGTGTGAACTTTCATTCGGTAAGAAGCCAACGGATCAATGACCAATGTGTCTGGAACCCCGCGATGGTTCATGGTGTGAATGAGGTTGTAAACCATCTTGCCCGAATGTAAGTCGTAGAACGTCATGTCTACATCTGTTTCGGTCGGTTCACCGTTAATGTCAAGCAGATTCACTTGCACCGAAGTGGGGTTCAGCGCCTGCGAAATGACCACATTCAATACGTCTTTCAACGATTTCTCGGTGTTTGCGTTGAAGTAGCTTCCAATACACTTAAAACGGTCAACCAGTTCAAGGTCAAGGCCAATGCCGATAACGAATGGTTTGAGAACAATTCCTTTTGATTGAAGCGCCATTGATACAGCACACGGATCACCATAGCATTCCTCAATTCCATCGGTGATCAAGATGATCATGTTGCGGCAATTGGAACATGGCGGGAAATCTTTTGCCGATTGCTCTAAACTATAAGCAATCGGTGTTGTTCCCTTCGGCTGGATCTTTTCCAACGCTTTCTTAATGGCCCAAGCACCGCCACCTCCGAATGGCACTTCCAAACGTGTGTCCTTGCAATCGCGCTGCGAACCAGATATATAAGGACTCTGATGCCCGTAAGCCCTGAAAGCAAGTTCAAGGTTTTCTACATTCTTCAAACTGTCCAAAAGCTCATTCAACATCTGCTTGGCGATGTCGATCTTCATTCCGCTTTCCCAATGGCCGAACATACTTTGCGAGCCATCGAAAACGAATAGGATTCTGTTCTGCGGTTTGGTCGGGTTTTCCTGCGCTACTGAGCTTGTGTTAGACCAGAGAATCAATCCCAAGGCTAACATCAGGCAAGAAATATGTTTCCTCAAAAGGAACATTTTATCAGGAAGGGAATCAGTAATCCCCCAGAGTTTCTTCCAATTGGCCGAGCGCCACTTCCAACTGCTGCGCATTCGGTGCCACGCCATGCCATTTGTGCGAGCCCATCATATAATCAACTCCCATGCCCATTTCGGTTTTCATCAGGTTGATCACCGGAACGCCTTTACCGGTTGCTGCTTTGCAGTCTGCCATGGTTTTCAAAAGGTCATCCAAATTGTTGCCATCGCATGAGAATACTTTCCAGCCGAATGCTTCAAACTTTGCTTTCAGATCGCCAAGTGCGATCACATCATCCGTGTCGCCATCGATCTGCCTTCCATTAACGTCAACCGTGGCAATGATATTGTCAACTTTCTTGGCTGATGCGAACATGGCCGCCTCCCATATTTGACCTTCCTGCAATTCGCCATCGCCATGAAGCGTGTAAACCAATTTGTCTTCTCCGTTCAGCTTTTTGGAAAGTGCCGCTCCAATGCCACACGAAAGCCCCATACCCAACGAACCGGAAGCCATTCTGATGCCCGGCAATCCTTCATGTGTCGTTGGATGACCTTGCAATCGCGAGTTCAGAAAACGGAATGTGGCGAGCTCTTTTACTGGGAAATAACCGTAACGTGCCAGCACGCTGTACCAAACCGGAGAAATGTGACCGTTTGAAAGAAAGAACACGTCTTCGTCTTTGCCATCCATCGTAAAATTGGACGCGTCAGGCTTCATGATCTCGTGGTAGAGCGAAACGAAGAACTCCACACAACCCAATGAACCGCCAGGGTGTCCCGAAGCGGGTGCAGCCACCATTCGTACAATGTCTCTTCGGGTCTGCGAACAGATGCGTTTCAGTTCTTCTTTGGAGGGCATTTGATGGCTGATTGGTTCGGTTCAAAAGTAGGGTAACAGCTATGCTGAGCAAAGCCGCGTTAATAACTTTTGAAAAGCCAATCAGTGCGATTTTACCGTCACCCTGAACTTGTTTCAGGGTCTTTTGATCAGTCTTAGAATAGATGCTGAATCCGCCAAAGGCGGACAGCATGACCGTGGATCAAGGTTGGTCGGAAACGGATCTCACCTCCAATTTGAACAGATTGGCAAAGCCGAACTCATTCTCTCGCTTCAGCAAAATCTGGTTTTTGAAAAACATGTCGAAGGCCTTTTCTGCTTTGTTCGGGAAACCCGTAAAAAGGTAGATGCTCTTACCGCGTTCGATCTGTGAAACCACTTGGGTCAGCAGCAGATAATTGTTGTAGGGTTTGTTCTTGTCGTCCAAGTTGGCCGGAATCTGTTGGAACGCGGGTTTGTTGCCTTTTCCCATCGACTTTTGGAACATGCCAACATGATTGAAAGTGTGCCCTTGTGCCTCCACCGTTTTCGGTTGAATCTTAATCATCGCGTAGCTGGTGATGTCGTACTTCTCCAAATAGTAGAGGTAACTCACGCGGTCCAACTCATCCACCAACATTACGGCCGCATTCGTGTCGTTCAAGGCTATGAATTCCTTCACAGCCCGGTGCGGTTGAAAATTATTCGCAAGGAAAAAGGCGTTGTAAATGTTCTGTTCGCGTTTGTTGCGTTCGAGGTTCTTGTCGAGATGAATGTTGATCTCGCTTTCCTGCCACACATAGTTGCCCATGCAGTAAATGGCAAGCACCGCTATAAATCCTTGTTTTGCGGTCTCATTCAGATTCAATCCTTCTAAGAAAAGAGCAGAAATGCCTGCCAGCAGAATGGCGAAAACGGGTGCGAGATGCACGAATGTCCGTTCAAATGGAACTTTATCATGTACATAAAGAAAAACGAACGGAAGAAGGAATGCCACCAGCACATAAGCCAGTTTCCTTCGGTCGAAAGCCAGTTCTTTCTTGGTGAGCCAGAAGAACAAACCTCCAAGTATTGGAATCAGCAAGAGCCAACGGAAGCTGAAGAATGCTTTCATCACCGAAGGGAAAACAGTTGTCAGAACGAAGGCTCTTTCCGGTGGAGCTTTCGACACGAAACGGTTGTCGAGCAATTGTTCCATAACGGGTTGATAGGCCACGAATGTGATCCCAGCACCGATGCCGATGGCGGCCAAAACCCATAGATGCGGAAAGGAGAACAGAGAAGGTTTCTTTTCCTTTTCCCCCTTTTTCATTTTCTCGTTTCCTCCTTTTTCTCGAAACTGCAGCAGCCAATCAATCCCAATTACCGCACTCAGTCCAAACAGGAAATAAACGTTGCTCGGAATGGTGTAGAGTAGGAAGAAGGAGGTCAATCCTGTGAGTATGAGATGCGACAATTTGCGGCTTTCCAAGTAGCTCCACCCGTGGTAGATGACCATGCTGACGAAAAGCATGCTCATGTTGTAGCCTCGCAGTTGCAAGGAGAAATTCAGGAATGGAATGGTGCTGGCCAGAATGATGGCTGCGAGGCTGGCGTAGCGCTCGCTGAAGAATCGTTTTACCGTTAGGAAAGTGTAAACGCACGTTCCAATCGCCAACAGTCCTTGAGCCAGTCGGAGTTTCCAGAGGTTATCGAGCATTTCGTAGAAATCCCGAACGCCAATGAGACGGCTCACCAGGTTGTCGAACAGGTTGAAGAAGATGTGATTGCCAGGTTCGGGATAGGAAGTTCGCGTGGTTTCAAACGTGACCAACGCGTAATCCTTCAACGAGATCAACTCATCCCACCAAGCATCCTGATGCACGTGTCCGAACATCCAATGGAGTAACGGAAGGATTCCTACAGAAACTAAAACAGTATTTGATAGTAGGCGAGTGCTAATTTTCATCAGAAAATCGTTTCTGTAATTCGATAATCTACAAGAGTTCCATCTGGTTCAAAGCAGAATAGACCTCGATAGGAGAAATATTTTGACCGCTTGAGATCTGCTGCAACAAATTCCAGCTGATCAATTTGGACAAAGGGGGAAATAACCAGTAGTTTATTGCCAGAATAAGGTTCTCGATTGTTGTCAAACGGTGCTTTGATTTTGCAGGTATGACTAACGAGAGAATCCGCAAATTCTTCACTCAACAGCTGAGCAGCTTTGGCGCTATCTCCTTTCTGGAAAAAGTAAAACCATAATTCAATGTTGCTCAATTGAATTCGGTCCGTTGAATCGTAGACATGGAATTCGTTTGAACCGAGCAGACTGTCGGTTTCAAAGACCTTAATAATTGTAGAAATCTGTTCTTCGGAAGGACATTGAGCAAATCCTCCGGTTAGAGTTAAAGCAAAGGCTATAAGCAACAGGAATTCGGTACGCATTTGCCGCTAAATTAACCAAGTCCATCAAGGCGGGAAATCATATAACCATTGCATTACCTTTGCCGCCTCAAAAAATCGAGCTATGGCTTTACAATGCGGTATCGTAGGACTTCCGAATGTTGGGAAATCCACCTTGTTCAATTGCCTTTCCAACGCCAAGGCGCAGGCGGCTAATTTTCCGTTCTGTACGATTGAACCGAATGTGGGTGTGATCACCGTTCCGGATGAGCGTTTGGAGAAATTGGAGGGTTTGGTGAAGCCAGAACGCGTAGTGCCGACCAATATCGAGATTGTTGACATTGCAGGTTTGGTGAAAGGTGCCAGTAAAGGCGAAGGATTGGGAAATCAGTTCTTGGGTAACATTCGCGAGACGGATGCGATCATTCACGTGCTGCGTTGTTTCGATGATGGAAACGTGGTGCACGTGGATGGTTCGGTTGACCCGATACGCGATAAGGAAGTGATCGATACCGAGCTTCAGTTGAAAGACCTTGAAACCGTTGACAAGCGCATGGTGAAGGTGAAGAAGCAGGCAGAGATCGGGCAGAAGGAGGCGAAATTGGAATACGAAACGCTGACCATTTTGAAAACCACTTTGGAGCAAGGGAAATCTGCGCGCGCGGCCGACCTGAATGATAACCAGTTGGAGTTGGCGAAGACGTTTCATCTGCTGACGCTGAAGCCTGTATTATATGTGTGTAATGTGGATGAAGCTTCGGTGGTTTCGGGCAATCAATATTCCCAGAAAGTGAAAGCTGCTGTTGCGGATGAGAACGCGGAAGTGATTCTGATCTCAGCTGCTGCGGAAGCAGACATTGCCAGCTTGGATACCTACGAAGAGCGTCAAGAATTCCTTCAGGATATGGGATTGCAAGAAGCGGGTGTGAACAAACTGATCCGTTCGGCCTATAAGCTTCTCAACCTTCAAACGTATTTCACGGCTGGTGTGAAGGAGGTTCGTGCATGGACCATCCGAAAAGGGATGACCGCTCCGCAAGCCGCAGGTGTTATTCACACAGACTTTGAGAAGGGCTTCATCCGTGCGGAAACCATTGCTTACAACGATTTCGTGACGCTGGGCTCGGAAGCTGCGGTGAAGGAAGCGGGCAAAATGCGTGTAGAAGGCAAGGAATATGTGGTGCAGGATGGAGATGTTATGCACTTTCGGTTCAACGTGTAGAGACCCCTCTGCCTTCGGCATCTCCCCCAAGGGGAGAGTTGCTGCGATTCACAACCCGTTCAGAGAGGAGCCGCCTAAGATGGTTTCTAATTTCCTCCCCTTTTGGGGAGGTCAGGAGGGGTTTTTAAAAACTTGATCCCAATGCTGGTGGTCGACCTTGCCTTTTTTGTTGGCTTGGTTGTAGCGGGATTCTAAGCGTTGGCGAACTACATCTTTTTTCTTCTCGCCCAAACGGATGATGCGCAGCAACAGACTTGGGAAGAACCGCTTCATGAAGAACGAGAACTTGGCATCTGCCGGTAGGATGATGTGGAATCGTCCTTTGCCAGCTTTCTTCAGAACGTACTTCGCGACACGTTCGGGAGTCAGTTCGGAGGTTGCGAAGATCATCTTGCTCATGTGAATCTCTTCGGCATTTCCGCGGGCGTTCTTCATGACGGCTGTTTTGAAGAAGGTGGGCATCACGCACGAAACCTGGATTCCGTGGGCGTTGAGTTCGGCATCCATCGATTCTGAAAGGGAACGAACCCCTGCCTTGCCCACATTGTATGCGGCCATTCGGGGCAAACTCATGAATGCAGCGGCACTTGCTACATTGATAATGGCTCCGCTTTTCTGCTTCTTGAACTGCGGAATGAAAAGCACGTTTCCGTAAATGACCCCGTGGAGGTTGATGCTGAGAAGCCAGTCCCAGTTTTCGAGGCTGTATTCTTCCACGTAGCCACCATCGCCAACGCCTGCGTTGTTCACCAAAAGGTCGATGCCGCCCACATCAGAAAGGAACTGGTCAACGACCTGCTTGTAGGCGTCCTTGTCGGAAACATCCAATCCGTAGGTGAACGTTTTGGCGCCCAGTTTTGCGACTTCCTCGCTTTTCTCCTTGAGGGAGACGAGGTTGATGTCGCTCATGCCGATGGTCCAGCCATCTGCGGCCAGTTCGCGGCAAAGACAGAGGCCAAGGCCTGAGCCTGCGCCTGTGATGAACGCACGTTTTTGCGGAAATCGTTTGGTGAGTTGTAGCATTTGGGCAACAAGATAGTTGCCTTGATTGAAAGTTGGTAGGTCTGCTTTTACCGAAGAGCTATCGAAAAGAAATTTTCTTAGCCACAGAAACACAGAGTTTCACAGAGGTTTTCGCAGAAGGACAATTTATCTGTGATCCTTCTGTGTGTTCTGTGCCTCTGTGGCTGAGGATATTGCCGAAGGCGATTCGCGCGTACCTGAACGGCTTAGCAGCGTCATTGCACCCAACGGGTGAGGTAGAAACCTGAGGGCAATCGAAAAGAAATTTTCTTAGCCACAGAAACACAGCGTTTCACAGAGGTTTTCGCAGAAGGACAATTTATCTGTGATCCTTCTGTGTGTTCAGTGCCTCTGCGGCTGAAGATATTGCCGAAGGCGATTCGCACGTACCTGAACGGCTTAGCAGCGTCAGTGTACCCAACGGGTGATGTAGAAACCTGAGGACTATCGAAAGGAAATTTTCTTGGCCACAGAAACACAGCGTTTCACAGAGGTTTTCGCAGAAGGACAATTTATCTGTGATCCTTCTGTGTGTTCTGTGCCTCTGTGGCTGAAGATATTGCCGAAGGCGATTTGCACATGCCTGAATACTTAGCAGCGTTAGTGTACCCAGCGGGTGATGTAGAAACCTGCTGTGCTGACGGCTCCCGTGAGGACGATTCCCCAAAGGATGTCCACGAAAACCACTTTAAGCGGGAAGCCTTTGAGCGTTGCGAGGTTGGTGAGGTCATAGGTGGCGTAGGCGAAGAAACCGAAGAGCGCACCGTAAAAGAGGGCGTGTTTTACGGAATCATTTTCTACCGCTGGGAGGATGGAAAAGATGAAAATGCCCACGATGTAAATGAGGTAGAAAATGATGGCTGCGGTCCAGTTGACGTTTTCTTTGAGGAGGTCGCCCAGTTGTTGCCAGTAGAACTTTTTGGCCACGAGGCCAAGCCACGTGAGGTCGATGGCGAAGAAGACAAGGGTGGTAAGAACGTAGCTCAGGATCAGTTTCATGGTGGATGGTTTTGGATTTTTCTGGGGGAAGAACAACTGAAAGTGAAATGTGTTCCCAGCGCGTGTTTCTGTGCTGAAATAGAAGTGAGCTATGCAGCCCATGAAAACGGGTGTTGCTGGGGTAGCAACTACTTTTTGGGGAAGGTAAGCCATTTGTTGGCGGTTGAACGTCACCCATTGGTTGTTGAAAGTCACTGGTTGGTGATTCAACGACACATGTTGGCGAATGAAAACAACTGGTTGGCGATTGAACGATTGCCGTTAGTGATTGAACGATTGCTGTTGGCTATTGCAAACGCGCTGGACGTGATTGCAAACGCGTACTTGGGGATTGAAAACCTCTCGTTGGTAATTGCAAACCACTTGTTGGGGGAGGAAAACCACTTTTGGAGAGTTGTAAACGCCCTACAACGGGGTGCTTCTTTGTTCTTTTGGCTTGACCCAAAAGGAACCAAAAAGTCAAGGCTTGGAATCCTCATTCGACCCTTCACTGCTCTGCGGCCTGAACGGGCCAAGCCGTTCCCCTTCGACAAGCTCAGGGTTCACTTCTGCGCCCCGTTCTGACGGCCTCTGCGCAGTGTGGGTACCCCGATTGCGAATTCCTATGCCGGTGCGGGTGGATGGAAACGGGAAGTGTTTAGGGCAGATGAACTGGAAGGCACGCGTTTGGAAACATGCGTCAGAAGATTGGACATAAATAGGTTACGTACTGGAGTGTGTGGTTTGGAATAAACCCTAAGTGATTTAAATACAAATTATGTATCCATTCATTTTGTTGTCCGAATCCATTTCAAGGAAAACGTTTCGTTTCTTTGGTTTTGTCCAACCCGATATTTCAGGCATTAGCCGAGATAGGACAGAAACCAAAACTTTTAAAGCCATGAGTTGGATTGAAGATGCAATCAATGAGTTGGTTATTTCTCAGGAAGGGAAAATCAATTCCAGGATCGCGTGTCTTGAGAAAGATCTTGAGATACCGGAAACCGAGGCTATCGCACACTGCTATTGTGTCAAATTGGATGGGCAAGGAAATCCAAGAACTAAAGACCTTGTAGATTTTATAGCAACCAAAATTGTTGACTATTCAATACCAAAGAAGTCGATTGATGAGGCGAAAGAAAGTTTCATTCGAACTAATTCTACCGATAAGATTCTGGAATTACAGGCTAAGGCAAAGATGTTGTTTACTGATTTGAAGCAAACAGGTGAACTGGGAGAAATGCTTCTATATGTTCTGGTTCAAGAAGTCCTCGGATTTCCTCAACTGATTAGTAAAATGAGCTTAAAGACTTCGGGAAAACTGCATTACCAAGGAGCAGATGGTATACATGTTCATTTTGATTCAAAAGATGACACCTTATCTCTTTATTGGGGAGAGTCCAAGATGGAGAAAACCCTAAATTCTGGTTTAACCAATTGTTTTAATAGTCTAAAAGGATTTCTGTTGGATACCTATGGCTCAGGTTCGGTGCAGGAAAGAGATTTAATGTTGATTACTCAAAACATATTCGACAATACTAACAACCCTAAATTGGAAGATGCCATTGTAAAGTATTTCGATTTGGATGATGATGCTTCGAATAAGTTAAAGTATAAGGGTGTTTGTTTCGTTGGTTTTGACAGTAAACACTATCCGAGTAATCCTCATGAAAAGACTCTTGCTGATATAAAGAAACTATTTGAAGCTGAAATTGAATCGTGGTTGAAAACCAGCGGGTCGAAAATTAAAAATCATGTCAATCTCGAAAAGTTTGAAATACACGTCTTCCTAATCCCCTTTCCCTCAGTTGAAGACCTAAGAAATCAGTTTTTGAAAATCGTGTCGCGATGATAGCAGAGAAGTTATTTGAACTCCCAAGTTTCACTAGACAGTATGGTGCAATTCAAGCATTTTCTGTAGGTAATACCTTGTCCAATTTAAATTGGTGCGAGAGTCAGGAAGCCCTGTTGGGGAAAATTAATTGGGATAATTTGTTGGGCATCGCAAGTATTCTGAGTTTATCTTCAAAAAGTGAACATTTAGAGGCTGCTCTGCGAATCTCACAGTCATGCTTGAGGGCTAGTACCAGCCCAGAACAAAAGGCGGGTGCAATAGTGGTCCTTGAGAGTCTGACTAATCAACCAGCATTAGAATTAGCTAAGAAGAGGCAGCTAATTGAACCTGACTTAGCCCAGCAGCTTCCATTACCATTTCGACTTCAAACAAATCGAACTAGGATTGAAAATTCTGCTATAATTGATAACGAGGTTGTTTCCCTCAACAGGTTTCAAAAGGAGGCTTACGATGCTTCATTAACGCATGCAGCTGTAAGTATTTCAGCTCCTACCTCTGCTGGAAAGTCATTTATACTGTCTCAGCTTTTAAGCGAGTGGTTGGTTTCAGGTCGCTGCAATATTGTTTACATAGTTCCAACTCGAGCACTAATCAGTCAGGTTGAGGAGGATTTGAGAAAACTCATTACTTCAAGAGAATTGGTAAATGTTAATCTAACAACGGTCCCGTTAAACGAGACGGCAAATTCTCAGATTAATCTGTACGTATTCACCCAAGAGAGGCTTCATTGGTTTTTAACACAGCCTGGAACTTCATCAATTGATTATTTGGTTGTTGATGAGGCTCATAAAATTGACAACGGAAATCGAGGGATTTTACTGCAACGAAAGCTTGAGGAGGTTAAAGAACTTAACCCACGGGTTAGGATTTTCTTTTCAAGTCCTTTTACATCCAATCCTGAAGCATTATTAAACTGGATCGGAGATTCAGGTTCAAGCGCAGTTGTAAACACCGAGTTTGTCGCTGTTAATCAGAATCTTCTGTATCTAACTCCAGTCAAAAGAAAGCCGATGTTATGGAACGTGAGTTTGGTCTCCAAAGCAGGGAGTGTTCAGATTGGAACGATTAATCTGGAAGATAGACCTGTGTCAGAAGCAAAGAAGATTTCGCTTTTGGCAAAAGCCATTTCTGGAAATGTAGGAGGTGGGTTGATTTATGCTAACGGTGCTGCTGAAGCCGAAAGTAATGCGAAAATACTGATGGGGTTGAGCCCTGACGAATCTCAGAATTCTGAGATTAACGAATTGATTAAACTGGTCAAATCGTCAATTCACAGAGATTATTCGTTGGCCAAGGTTCTTGGTAAAGGAGTTGCTTTCCATTACGGAAATATGCC
The DNA here is from genome assembly GCA_016124845.1 of Flavobacteriales bacterium. Lineage (NCBI taxonomy): Bacteria > Pseudomonadati > Bacteroidota > Flavobacteriia > Flavobacteriales > Flavobacteriales bacterium. Next base: position 1,497 of record WGMW01000009.1, on the reverse strand, counting down.
GCTTCTGATTAGGCAGGAAATAGAACGATTATTCAAATTGAATCAAATCAAGTATTTGGTTTGTACATCCACTTTGCTCGAGGGGGTAAATCTACCAGCGACCTCTGTGTTTATTAAAAAACCAACAAGGGGTAGGGGTAAGCCACTCAATGAAAATGACTTTTGGAATTTAGCCGGACGTGCTGGTAGGTGGGGTAAGGAGTTCAGTGGAAATATTGTTTGCATAGAGCCAGATAGATGGGAAATAAAGCCATCTCCTTTTAAGCGTAAACAACGAATAGAAAAAGCTCTTGATTTGATAAAGGAAGAGGAGCTCATTGATTTCATTCTTGAAGATACTCCAAGGAGCGTAGCAGAAAACCGTCAGGACTTGGAGTTTGCTTTTTCATACTATTACTCACGATTCTTACAGGATAAACTCGTTCCTAAGACTGATTTTATCAAAAAGCTTTTGGGAATCTTTGAATCTCTGAAAGACAGGATTGCCGTGCCTAGTGAGATCATTTTCCGCAATCCTGGAATTTCGCCAATTGCTCAACAGCAACTTTTAGAATATTTTGAATCAAAACAGAATGAATTAGAATCGCTTATCCCTGTTTATCCTGAAGATGCTGCTGCTGTTGATGAGTATACAAAGTTGATTGGTAGAATAGGCAAAACACTTGCAGATTTCCAACCGAAGCTAAATTACTCTCGTGCAATATTGTTGGTCAATTGGATGAGTGGTAAACCTCTTTCCTATTTGATTAGCTCCTCATATAGAAGCTATAAAAAGAGTGATCCTAAAGTGAAAATTGACAAGGTTTGTAGAGACACTATGGAGCAAGTAGAGAATTTTGCCCGGTTTAGGTTTGCAAAAGAATATAGTTGCTATGTGGATATTTTACGGCATTACATTTCAGAAATTAATCGACCTGAATTGCTGGACGATATTCCTGACCTCAATTTGTGGCTTGAGTTTGGGGTCTCCCAAACTACCCAACTATCATTTTTGTCCTTAGGTCTAAGTAGAAACACTGTAATCGCAATTACTGAGTTTCTCACTGATACAAAAATGGATAAGCAGCAGTGTCTTGATTGGTTAGCTGGAACTGATTTATCCGTGTTTGATTTTTCACCGATTCTAATTGCTGATATAAGGAGAGTGCTTGACCCTTCTGAGAAAAGCTAATCATAGTAATGGGTTTAGATAAGTTGCCTACCAATGTACGTTTACTAGTGGGTGCTTTGCTGTCATGAAACCTCTGTATTTCTTTTATTAAGGATTTCGTTTCAGTCCATTTTTGTTTAAAAGAGAGTAACTGATGCTTGGTTGAGTTCTTTGTGAGAGATTGCCGCGTTCGTTCCTCACTCGCAATTGTAAAAGTCAACTAATTCGGTAATGATTTTCTAAAGTTAAGAGGTATGTCATTTATTCCTTGATGATGCCTCATTTCGTTGTAGTAAAAGAGATATTGTAGGAGCTCATCCTTCAGTTCCTCAACGGTGTCATAGTGT